>DATLTS010000022.1 GCA_035533475.1 Mycobacteriales bacterium
TCCCGGGAAAGCAGGGCGCGGTGGCGGTGGGGATTCCACGGTTGGTTGCGACTGAAGCCGTCCCGGATGGCCCGTCGCGTTGGGGGTGTTGACCCGGCCGTAGCGCCTGCGATCGGCACCAGGGAGGTCCGCGACACCGGACGGGACGTTTCGCCCGCTCTATAACGGCGCGCTCTCGTGCACCGACAGCTTGATCCACTCAGAGTGCCGGCGTGATTATCCGGCGCTCGCGTTCGATAGCGAATGCGCTATCATACAGTCGTGGCGGAGATGGGTCCCAGCCGGCTGGAGGCGAGTCAGCGGTTAGCCGGCAACTTGCTGCGGCTGGCCCGGCTGCGCCGCGGATTGACCCAGCGGCAGCTCGCGGATCTCGCCAGCGTGCCGCAGTCCACGATCGGGCGGATCGAGACCTACCGGCAGCAGCCGACCCTGCCGTTGCTGGCCAAGTTGTTGGCGGCGGCGGATCTGGAGTTGCGGACCCGGATCGAGGACTACGACCGCCACGACGACGTGTTGGACGCGGAGCTGGCCCGGATGAGCGAGGCGCAGCGTCGTCGGCTGCGTCGGGCGCAGGACCGGTTCGCCGCGGCCCGGTAGTGGTCAACGAGTTGGATCCGGAGCGGCTGCTCGCGGTCTTGGTCGACGAGGGAGTCGAGTTTGTGTTCGTGGGCGGCTACGCCGCGCTGGTGCATGGGTCGAGCCAGCCGACTCAGGACGTCGACATCACGCCGTCCAGCACGGCGAACAATCTGAGCCGGCTCACGCGGGGCTGCTCCACACGGTGCCGACCCAGGCGGAGCCCGACACCGTGCTACCGCTAACCGCTAATGGTAGCGTTGAGATACCGCTCACTGGAGCTTTAGCTATCCGCTATCAGTAGCGTACTATTCCCTTGAAACGTAGCGTCCAGGGGTCCATGCCTGATTGCTGGGGCTTGCGCCCTGGCCTGACCGCGATGAAGGAGCTCCCCGGTGACCCACCCGCAGCTGCCTCCAGCTGATTTCACCTCCGGGTACGTGCCCCGCGTTATCGACGACGAGCTGGACGAGCTGCTCCCGCAGCTGCCTGCAGTACTCCTCGACGGGCCCAAGGCCGTGGGCAAGACCGCCACCGCGTCCCAACGTGCTCGCACCGTCTGGCGGCTGGACCGGCCGGAGGAACGCGAGATCGCCGAGGCAGACAGTGAACTGGTCTTGACGGGCGACCGACCCGTGCTCATCGACGAGTGGCAACGGGTGCCCGCGGTCTGGGAGGCGGTCAGGCGCGCGGTCGACGCGTCCCCGCTCGGTGGGCAGTACCTCCTCACCGGTTCCGCTCCGTCCGGCGGCACGCACTCTGGCGCCGGGCGGATCAGCGCACTGCGACTCCGCCCGCTCACGCTCCCCGAGCGCGGTGTGGTGCGACCGTCGGTGAGCTTGCGGACGCTGCTCGCCGGTGAGGTCGCCGAGGTAGCCGGCGCCTCGGCCGTGCGCGTGGCGAACTACACAGACCTCATACTCGGCTCGGGCTTTCCCGGCTTCCAGGGCCTGGCCGGTCGGGCGCTGACAGCGCAGCTCGACGGCTACGTGGACCGCATCGTGGATACGGACTTGGAGGAGGCCGGACTGAAGGTTCGCCGGCCCACCACCGTCCGGGCATGGCTGCGTGCCTACGCCGCCGCGACCGCGACCACCAGCTCATGGGAGACGATCCGCAACGCGGCAACCGGTGGGATGCACGACAAGCCCGCGAGAACGACGACGCTTCCGTATATCGACGCGTTGACCCGGCTTCGCATCCTCGACGAGGTGGACCCGTGGCTGCCCGGGAACAACCGCTTCAAGCGCTTGGCGCAGGCGGCCAAGCACCACCTCGCCGACCCTGCGCTTGCCTGCCGGCTCGCGGACGTCAGCCGAGCCGACTTGCTCCGCGGGCGGGGCGGGGCAGTCGCGATCCCGCGGAACGGAACGTTCCTTGGCGCCTTGTTCGAGTCGCTGACCGCCCTGTCGGTGCGGGTCTTCGCCCAGGCAGCAGATGCTCGCGTCGCGCACCTGCGGACCCGCGACGGTGATCACGAGGTAGACCTGATCGTCGAACGCAACGACGGCCGGGTGCTAGCCATCGAGACGAAGCTGTCCGCGACGGTGAGCGACCGGGACGTCCGACACCTCCGCTGGCTCCGAAACGTCATCGGTGACCAACTCCTCGACGCCGCAGTCGTCACGACGGGCTCGCACGCCTACCGCCGCTCCGACGGGATAGCGGTCCTGCCCCTCGGCGTGCTCGGCCCCTGACAACCCTGCCGGCAGGGCCAACGTCCCTGCGGGTCCACCTCGCCCGCCGGCGCTACCTCCCGCACTCCCGATACGACGACGCCCCCAGGTGGGGCGGATTCGGCAAGGAGCAGCACCGCAGAAGTGGGGGGCCAAAACGTGATCGTCTTTGCGGGTCTGCTCGAAAGCTACCTTCAAGATCACATAACGCTCAGCCGGCCTCCGGTTCGAGGATGCTGTCGACCCGGGGAGCGCTCCGATCAACGGCGCGGTCGTTTACTCACACCTGCCGTTCCCAAGCTGGCGGATGGGCCGACACCCCCGGACCCGCCCCTCCCCGTGCCCCCTTCCGCGCGGTGAGTGGGCGTTCGTGCCGGGGCAAACCGCCCACTCGGAGCCTGGGCGATCAGCCGATTCGCCCACTCGGCGTCCGGCGTCCGCCCCACTCGGCGTCCGGCGTCCGCCCCGCCCCGCCCGGCCCGGCCCAGCCCGGCCCGACCCGGGGACTGCCCCCTCAACGCCGCCGACTCGGCCGCACGTTGCGGCTGGAGAGCACGACCCGGGCGATCAGCGCCAGCCCGCACAACGCGGCCCCGATGAACACGCCGAGCGCGATGCTCGAGGTCCGCCCGCCGGTGGTCCGGGCGAGCACCGCCGTCCCCAGGATGATCGCGGCGAGCACCAGCCCGGCGGCCGCGACGTTCGCCAGCTTGTGCAGCCCCTTGAGGAACTCGACCTCGTCGAACGCCTGCACCCGCAGCTCGAAGTGCCCGCTGCCGAGGGCGTCCATCGCCCGGTTGACCCGGCCGGGGAGGGCCTCGGCGAACTCCCGGGTCTCGAGCAGGCCGCCGAGCAGGCGGCTCGGGGTGGTCTTCATCCCCTGGGTGAGGATCTCGGCGGTGTGCTTGCGCAGCGCCACCTCCGGCGCGAAGTCCGGGTCGAGGGTGACCGCGACCTGGTCGAGGTTCAGCAGCACCTTCCCGAGCATGGACAGCTCCGGGGCCGGTCGCAACCCGGCCTCCGCGGAGGCCCGGGCCAGCTCGAGGACCGCGGTGCCGGCCGGAAGCGACGGGCCCCCGGACACGGCGACGCGCGCCACGATGTCCGCAACCGCCCGGCCGAACGCCGCCTCGTCGTAGTCGTCCAGCTCGGTGCCGAGCTGCGCGAGCATCCGGGCCACCTCGTCGGAGCGGCCGTCGGCGAGCCCGACGAACATCTTGACCAGCCGCTCCCGCAGCCCGGGGGCGATCCGCGCCACCTGCCCGAGGTCGATGAGGGCGAGCCGGCCGTCGGTGGTGACCAGCACGTTCCCGGGGTGCGGGTCGGCATGGAAGACGCCCGCGGCGAGCACCTGGGTGAGGTACCCGCGAAACAGCGCATCCGCGAGCCCGGCGCCGTCGAGGTCGAGCCGGCCGAGCGGGGAGATGTCGGTGACCTTCCGGCCGTCGATGTAGTCCATCGTCAGCACCCGTCCGGTCGACAGGTCGTCGTAGGAGCGCGGCACGACGAGCCGGGGATGCTCGGCGAGGATCTCGCCGATCGAGGCGAGGTTCGCCGCCTCCCGCCGGTAGTCCAGCTCCCCGAGCATCGCCACCCGGAAGTGGGTGACCAGTTCGGCAAGGGCATAACGTCGACCGCGGTCGGTGTGCTCGTCGAGGAAAGTCGCGATCTGCTCCACCGCTTCGAGATCTTCAACGACCTGGCGGCGGATCCCGGGGCGCTGCACCTTCACCGCGACCAGCCGGTTCCCGCGCAGCGTCGCGCGGTGCACCTGACCGAGGGAGGCCGCCGCCAGCGGCTGCGGGTCGAAGTCCTCGAAGACCCGGGACAGCCGGACCGCGAGCTCCGTCTCGATGATCTCCTCGACCTCGGCGAAGCCGAACGGGGCGACGTCGTCCTGGAGCCGGGCCAGCGCATCGATGTAGGTGCCCGGCAGCAGGTCGACCCGGGACGCGAGCAGCTGCCCGAGCTTGACGAAGGTCGGCCCCATCGCCTCCAGCTCGTTGGCGAGCGCCTCCGCGTCGGCCTGCTGCCCCGGCGCGTCGGTCTCGTCGAGGATCTGGTCGAGACCCTGCGCGCGGACCAGTCCAGGACGGGCGTGGCGGAGCAGCAGCCCGGCGATCTGCCGGTAGCGGCGCAGGTGGGCGGGGTGCAAAGCGAGGGCCATGCTCGGTCTATGCCCCGCCCGGCGGCAGGCTACCGTCGCCGGGTGAACGACCGGCTCGATGTCGTCGTCCTGCACGGGGCGATCTGGGCGGAGCTGGAGACGGCCGCACTGCGCTGGCGGTTCGTCGCCCCCCGCCTGCTTTCGCTCGGCCTCGCCGAGCGGGTCACCGTCGTCGACTTCCCGCACTTCCGGCGCCGGGCGATGCTCGACCCGAGGTTCCCGCTGGTCCGGGAGCTGGGTCGGGACGCCACCGGGTTCCGGGTGCTCGACGCCACCGTCCCGGGTGGCGACCGGCCCAGGCCGGTCGATCGGGTCGGCTGGGCGAGGGTCGGCCGAGCCATCGCCGCGGCGCTCGGCCCGGCGGCGGGTCGGCGGATCGCCATCTCGGCGAGCCCGCTGTGGGTGCCGGTGCTGGCCCATCTCGACGTCGACCGGCGCGGCTTCGACGCCGAAGACGACTGGCGCTGCTACGACGGGGTGGCCCACCTGGCCGGCCGGGTCGGCGACGGTTACCGGCGGGCCGCCGGCCTCGATGCGGTGACCGCGAACTCGGGAGAGCTGGTCGCGCGGCTGTGGGCCGACTTCGGCCTGGCCGTCACCCACGTCGGCAACGGGGTCGACCGCGGCGCGTTCGCCCACCCCGGCCCGCCCCCCGCCGGGCTGCCGGACCGCCCGTTCGCGGTCTACGTCGGAACGATCCAGTCCCGGGTCGATCTGGGGATGCTGGAGGCCGCCGCCCGCCGGCTCGGCGCGGAGCTGCCGGTCGTGCTCGCCGGTCCGGCCGGACCGGAGTTCACCGCCCGGCTCGACGCCGGACCGTGGACCTGGCTGGGCCCGGTGCCGCACGAGCAGGTCCCCGGACTGCTCGCCGCCGCCGCGGTCGGGTTGCTCCCGCACCGGCGGAACGCGTTCACCGACAGCATGGAGCCGCTCAAGCTGCTCGAGTACCTGGCCGCCGGCCTGCCGGTGGTGGCTTCCCGGGTGGCCGGCGTGAACGGATGGGGGCCGGCGGTGACCGTCGTCGACAGCGGCACGGAGATGGCCGACGCGGTGCGCGCCGCGGCGCAGGCCCCGCCCGACCCGGCCAGGTCCCGCCAGCTGGTCGCGGACCGCGATTGGGACGACGTCACCCGCCGGCTGCTCGCCCGGCACGCGGGGGGATGACCGGGTGCGGCCGGTCGTCTGGGTGACCTCCGAGGCGAGCCCCCAACCCCGCTCCGGCGGGACGATCCGCACCCAGCGGCTGCTCGCCGCGCTGGCCTCCGCGACCCCGGTCGACCTCGTCGTGATCGGCGACGAGGTCGACGCCGACGCCCTCGCCGCAGCCACCGGCGCCGCCTCGGTCCGCTGGTTCCCGACCCTGCGGGCCCCGGTCAACCGCCCGGTCGCCGCGCGACACGGCTGGCCCGTGCCGACCGCCCGCTGCTGGCACCCGGCCGCGGTCCGCCTGGTCCGCGGGCTTCAGGCCGGCCGGCTCACCGTCGTCGAGCACTCCGCGCTGGCCCCCTACCGGCCGCTGCTCGGTCCCTACGTCTTCCACCTACAGAACGCCGAGGCCGCCCGGCTGGCCAGCCTGCCGGCGCCGGCCGGCCGGTGGCGGCGGGTCGAGCGGCGCTGGGACATCGCCCGGATGCGCCGGCTCGAACGGGCCGCCGCCGGCGACCCGCGGGCCCGCACCGTCGTGGTCAGCGAGATCGACGCGGCACTGGTCGGGGCCGGGGCCGCCACGGTGATCGCGAACGGCACCGACCTTCCGGCGAACCCGCCGCCCCCGCCGCCGGGAGCGGATCCGCTGTTCGTCGGCAGCCTCGACTACCCGCCGAACCGCGACGGGCTGGCCTGGTTCGCCGAGGCGGTCTGGCCGCTGCTCGGGCCCGACCGGCGGCCGGTCACCGTCGTCGGCCGGGGCGGCCCGGCGGCCCTCGGCTCGCTGGCCCGCCATCCCGCGCTGCGGGTCGTCGGCGAGGTCCCCGACGTCGGGCCGCACCTCGCCGGCGCCGGGTGCGTCGTCGTGCCCCTGCACGCCGGTTCCGGCAGCCGGCTCAAGGTGCTCGAGGCGCTGGCCTGGGCCCGTCCGGTCGTGTCGACCACGAAGGGCGTCGAGGGGATCCCCGACGCCGAGGGGGTGCTGCTCGCCGACCGGCCGGTCGACTTCGCGGCGGCGCTGACCCGGCTGCGCGCCGACCCGGGGCTCGCCGGTGCGCTCGGCTCGGGGGGCCGGCGGGTCGCCGAACGCTACGCGTGGCCGAGCCTGGCCGCGCGCTTCGTCGGGGTGTGCGCCGAGCTGCCCGGCGGGTGACCCGCGCGCCCCGGTTGCCGATGAGTTCACCCAATGTTTGCCTGCCGCAGCCCGGGGAGCTGGTATGCCTGGGGCATGGCTACTTCCCCCCAGACCGCCCTCCGCCGCTCCAGCCGGCTCGCCCTGCGGGTCGGGGCCGCCTCCGGCGTCGCCACCATGGGCTACCTCGGGGTGGCCCTGAGCTGGGTCGAAAGCCGACGCTGGACCTGGCGCTACGCCCGCGCGACCAGCGCCGCCCCGGCCTACCCCGCGGACCCCACCCACGCCCGCCGGACGCGCGGCAAGGCGGCGGCGAACCGGGCGGCCCGGCCGACCGGGCGCTGACCCCGGCGGGCCGCTAGCGTGTCGTGACCGCCCGCGCCGTCGGGCACGGAAGACCGGGAGTCCGTCGTGTGCGGGTGTGCTGGGCCTCGGCCGGCCGCGGATGCCTAGGGCGCTGGTCACCGGGATCACCGGGCAGGACGGGCTGTACCTCGCGGAGCTCCTCGTCGCGAAGGGCTACGACGTGTTCGGCCTGGTCCGCGGGCAGGGCAACCCGAAGCTCGCGAACGTCGAGCGGCTGGTCCCGCAGGTCCGGCTCGTCGAGGGGGATCTGCGCGACCTGCCGAGCCTGATCGGCGCGATGGAGGTCGCCCAGCCCGACGAGGTGTACAACCTCGGGGCGGTGAGCTTCGTCGGAACCTCGTGGCGGCGGGCGGAGCTGATCGGCGACGTCACCGGGATGGGAGCCCTGCGGGTCCTCGAGGCGGTTCGCGTGGTCTTCGGGAACGACCCCGGCCGGGTCCGGTGCTACCAGGCGTCCAGCTCGGAGATGTTCGGGAAGGCCCGCGAAGTGCCGCAGGTCGAGACGACGCCGTTCCACCCGCGGTCCCCGTACGGGGTGGCCAAGACCTACGGGCATTACATGGCCCTGAACTACCGCGAGTCCTACGGGATGTTCGCCTCCTGCGGGATCCTGTTCAACCACGAGAGCCCGCGGCGCCCGACCGAGTTCGTCACCCGCAAGGTGAGCCGCGGGGTGGCCCGGATCGCCCTCGGTCTGGACTCGACGATCAGTCTGGGGAACCTCGACGGCCGCCGGGACTGGGGGTTCGCCGGCGACTACGTCGCCGCGATGTGGTCGATGCTCCAGCAACCCGCCCCCGGGGATTTCGTCGTGGCCACCGGTGTCACCCACTCGATCCGCGATCTCATCGACGTCGCGTTCGCCCGGGTCGGCATCGAGGACTGGGGCCCGTTCGTCCGCCAGGACCCGTGCCTGTTCCGTCCCGCCGAGGTCGAGCTGCTCGTCGGGGACGCCGGGAAGGCCCGGGCGGAGCTGGGATGGGAACCGACGGTGGCTTTCCGCGAGCTCATCGCGATGATGGTCGACGCGGACCTGGCGGCCGAGCGCGCGCTGCTCGCCACGTCGCCGCGACTCGTCGAGTAGCTGCGGAGACGTCGTGGCAGGCAGTCCCACCGGCCCGGAGCGGGCGAGCGACGGGCTGGCCGGGGTGGGCGTCGTCGTCGTCGCGTACGCCTCGGCCGCCACGCTGCCGGCCTGCCTGCGGGCGTTGCCGGTCGGCCGGTTGCACGGTGTCGTCGTCGTCGACAACGCCTCCCCCGACGACACCGCCGCGGCCGTCGCCGGGTGCGGCGGGGTGCGGGTCGTGCGGCTGGCCCGCAACGTCGGCTTCGGCGCCGGCGCGATGGCCGGCGCGGCGGCGCTGCCGGACGCCCGGCTGCTGTGCTTGCTCAACCCGGACGCCCGGATCGACGCCGCCAACCTCGAAGCGCTGGTGCGCTACCTCGACCGGCGCGACGGCACCGGGCTGGTCGCGCCCCGCCTGTTCGCCCCGGACGGGACCCCCCTGACCTCCTCCGGCGAGCGGGCCACGCTGGCCAGCGAGCTGCGTTACGCGCTGCCGCGCCGGCTGGCCCGGTTCACCCCGGACCGCCGCCACCCGCCGGGGCGGGCCGCCTCCGGTCCGGTCGGCTACGTCGAGGGGGCGTGCCTGCTCGTCCGGGCCGACGCGTTCCGCGCGGTCGGCGGCTTCGACCCGGGGTTCTTCCTGTTCTTCGAGGAGCTCGACCTGGCCGAGCGGCTGCGCGCGGCCGGGCACGGCGTCGAGCTGTGCGCCGGCGCCCGGGCGGTGCATTCGGAAGGCGCCAGCCGGGCGGCCCTGCCCGGCGCCGGTCGGGTGCACTACGTCGCCTCCACCGTCCGCTATCTGCGCCGGCACCGGGGACGGCCCGCCGCGCTCGCCTACCGGCGCATCGCCGGCGGCTGGTGGTATCTCGCCGGGCTGACCGGTCGGCTCGACCGGGCGGAGACCCGGGCCTGGCGGGCGGCGCTGCACCTCGCGCCCCCCGCCCCGGCCCGCCCTGGTCACCCCCGGGTGCTGCTCGTCGCCGTCGAAGCACCCTGGCCGGCCCGGACCGGAGCCCAGCGCCGGCTCGGCGCCCTCAGCCGCCAGCTCGCCGGACGCGCCGACCTGGCGGTGCTCGCCGCGGTGCGCGACCCCGCCGCGCTGGACCCGCCGGGCGGATTCCCGGTGTGGGCGGTCCGCCGCTCGCCGAGCCGCTGGCGCTCCGCGCTGGCGATCGCCGCGGCGCTGCCGGGGCGCCGGCCGCTGTTCGCCGGGTTCTACCGGCGACGCAACGTGCGGACCGCGCTGCGCCGGGCCCTGGCGCTGCACCAGCCGCGGGTCGTGCTCACCCACGAGATCGGCGGCACCGCGGTGTGCCGCGGCGTGGTCGGACCGGCAATGACCGTGCTCGACCTGCACAACGCCGAGCACGACCTGTTCGCCGACCTGCCCGGCCTGCGCTGGCGGGTCGACGCCGGGCGGCTGCGCGGCTGGGCCCGCCGCGAGCTGCCCGGCTACGCCGCCGCGGCGGTGGTCTCCGCGGCCGACGCGGACAGCTACCGCCGGCTCGCCCCGGCCGCCCGGCTGGTGCTCGCGCCGAACGGCGCCGACCTGCCGGAGCGCGCGCGACCGGACCCGGGGGGCGCCCGGCTGCTGCTCCTCGGGGATCTCGGCTACCCGCCGAACGCGGAGGGGCTCGCCTGGCTGCTGCGTAACGTGGTCCCGCTGCTCCGCCAGCCGGTGACGATCCGCCACGTCGGCGGCGGCAAGCCGCCGCCCGGTTCGGGTGTCGAGGCGGCCGGTGTCGTCGACGACCTCACCCCGGAGTGGGCGCAGGCGGCGATGCTGCTGGTGCCGCTGCGCACCGGGGGCGGCACCCGGCTCAAGGTGCTCGAGGCGTTCGCGGCCGGCGTGCCGGTGGTCTCGACGAGCGTCGGCGTCGCCGGGCTCGACGGCGCGGCGGCCAGGGTGGCCGACGAGCCGGCCGCTTTCGCCGCGGCCGTCGACGCCCTGCTCGACGAGCCGGGGACCCGGGCGGCGCTCGCCGACGCCGGCCGCCGGCTGGTCGAAGACCGCTACACCTGGGACCGGACGCTGCGCCCGCTGGTCGACACCGTCACCGATCTCGCCCGCTGAGCGCCGCGGTCAGCGCCGCGAGCTCCCCCGGCCAGGCAGCCAGACGTTCGGCGTGCAGCGCGGCCATCGCCGCGGACAGCTCCGCCGGCCGGCGAAGCGCCTCGGTGACCGCGGCGGCGATCCCGGCGCCGTCGGCGGTGGTGTAGACGGCGGCCGGCCCGAAGAAGTCGCGGAGCACCGCGGTGTCGCTGGTCACCAGCGGCCGGTGGCAGTCCAGCGCCTCGTAGCCGCCGCGCTGCATGGTGAGTTCCCGGGTGGTCAGGGCGACGACGACGTCGGCGCCGGCGATCTGCGCCAGGTAGTCGGGCTCGGCGAGCCAGCCGGTGAGCTCGACCAGGCCGGCGAGGGCGTCCCGCGCGGCCGGGGGCGGGGCGCCGGTGACCAGGATCCGGATCCCGTCGAGCCGCCGGGCGGCGTCGGCGAGCGCGGCGACCGGCTCGTCGTTGTTCCAGCCGGCGGCGACCACGACGGTGGGCCGGGCGTGCGCGCGCCCCGCCGGGGTCGCGGCGAGCGGCGGGTCGTGCACGGCCGACACCCGGATGCCCTGGGCCCGCAGGTGCTCGGCGAGCCGCTCGGTGGTGACCACGGTGAGCCGGGCCCGGCGGGCGACGGCCCGGACCGCCGGCCACGACCAGGTCCACTTCGGGTCGTTGACCGCCCCGGTGTGCAGGTCGAGGACCAGCGGGATCCCCCGGCGCCGGGCCAGCAGCCAGCCGGTGACCGCCGCCGGGGTCGGCGGCACCATGACGATGAGGCTGGCGGGTGCCGACCGGCGGACCGCCCGCCAGGTACGCCAGGTCGAGCGCAGGTAGCGCAGCGGGGAGCTGACCGGGCGCAGGATCGCGTCGGCGACGAACAGGATCTCGGCGTCGAGGGCGGCGGCCAGGGCGGTGCTGCGCGCGTGGCCGCGGGTCCAGCACACGAACAGCGGCCGGCCGGCCGGGCCGGGCATCAGCCGGTGCGGCGACGGACCAGGACCTCGCGGGCGGCCAGGGCGACGAACCGCGGGTTGCCGACCAGGTATCGGCCGGCCATCCGGCGCGGCTCCTGCCACAGCCGGTAGCTCCATTCCAGCCCGGCGCGTTGCATCCACACCGGGGCCCGGCGCCGCACCCCGGAGAGCACGTCGAAGGACCCGCCGACCCCAACGATGAGCGGCGCGCCGAGCGCCTCCCGCTGGCGGACGGCGAACAGCTCCTTGGTCGGGCTCGGCATGCCGAGGAACACGACGGTGGGCTCGGTCGCCGCGATCTCGGCGACCACGTCGTCGGCGTCGGCCGGCGCGAAGTAGCCGTCCCGCCAGCCGGCGACCCGCAACGCCGGGTGCCGGGCGGTCACGGTCTCGGCCAGTTGGTCCACGATGGGGGCGGTGCCGCCGAGGAAGTACACCGACCAGCCGGCGGTCTCGGCGTGGCCGAGCAGCGCCGACATGATGTCGATCCCGGCCACCCGACCGGGCACGTCGAGGCCGAGCCGGCGGGCCGTCCACACGCACGACATCCCGTCCAGGCTGCACATCGTCGCGGCCTTCAGCGCGGCCCGCAGCTCGGTGTCCTCGCGAATCATGAGCACGGTGTGCGCGTTGAGCCCGAGGTGCACATGCGAGCCGCCGGAGCGGACCAGCGTGTCGAGCCGGTCCAGCGTGTCCGGCAGGTCGAGCAGGTCAAGCGGCACGTCGAACAGCTGCGGCCGGCCGTCGAGGGTGGCGACGGCCGGGGTGACGATCGGGGAGGCGCTGACCGCTACGTAGCTCGCCATCCCACCTCCGCGGCGCCGTCCACAGTCGCCCCTCGTGTTCCCGAGACATCCGTAAGCTTCTCGCGTTTACGCTGTGTACGCGCGCCCGCCATGCGGATCCAGCCTAGCCTCCCGTCCGAACCGGACGGGATCGGACATTTCACAACGGAGGGAGCTGCCGTGCCGGCCCCCGACGTCGCCGTGGTCTTCGGTACCCGCCCGGAAATCGTCAAACTCGCCGGCATCGTGCGCCGGCTGGGCTCCCGATCGTGGACGCTGCACACCGGACAGCATTACGACGACGCCCTGGCCGGGACCTTCCTGTCCGACCTGGGTTTCGGGCGACCGTCGGTGACCTTGGGGATCGGCGGCCTGAGCCGCGGCGCGCAGATCGGCGCCGCCACCGCCGCGCTCGCCGAGCGGCTCGCCGCCGAACGGCCGGGCGCGGTCGTCGTCCAGGGCGACACGAACTCCACGCTGGCCGGGGCGCTGGCCGCCAACGCGGCCGGGGTTCCGCTGGTGCACGTCGAGGCCGGCCTGCGCAGCTTCGACCGCAGCATGCCCGAGGAGCACAACCGGCGGCTCGCGGACCATCTCGCCGACCTGTGCCTCGCCCCGTCGGAGACCGCGGTCGGCAACCTGCTCGCCGAAGGCATCCCCGCCGAGCGGGTCGTGCTCACCGGCAACACCGTCGTCGAGGTCACCACCGACCTGATGCCGAGCTCGCGGCAACGGGCCGCCCACCTGGACCGGCACGGGCTGGTCGCCGAGAACTACATCCTCGCGACCTTCCACCGCCCGGAGAACGTCGACGGGCCGACGCTGGAGATCATCCTCGACGAGCTGGCGTCGCTGCCGCTGCCGGTGGTGCTGCCGCTGCACCCGCGGACCCGGGCCCAGGTGGCCCGCCGCGGGCTGGAGGACCGGCTGCGGGCGCTGCGGGTGCTGGAGCCGCTGCCCTACCCGACATTTCTCGGCCTGGTCGCCGACGCCGCCCTGCTCGTGTCCGACTCCGGCGGCATCCAGGAGGAGGCCAGCGTGCTCGGGCGACCGGTCGTCGTCGTCCGCAACGCCACCGAGCGGCCCGAGGTCCTCGGCGGGGTGGCGACCCTCGTGCGAGCCGAGCCGGGCGCGATCGGCGGCGGCGCGCGGGCCATCCTCGACGACCTCGACGCGACCCTGGCGCGGCTGGCCAAGCTGCCCTGCCCGTACGGCGACGGGACTGCGTCGAAGCGGTCGGTCGAGGCGATCGAGCTGCTGCTGGAGGGCCGGCTGCCCGCGCCGGCAGCCCCGGCCGCCCGCTAGCGTGCTCGCCCGGACCACCCCGGCGAAGGCCACCGATGCCGGCCGCTGAGCGCCCGACGGTCGGCTGCGACGAGCGGCTCGCGGCGATCGTCGCGCTGCTCGGGGCGCGCGCCTGGGGTCCGATCGACGGTTTCCTCGCCGGACCGGACGTGGCCGCGGTGTCCGCCGGCTTCCGGCTGCGCGACGGCACGCCCTGCCCGGTGCCACCGACCTGCGAGGTCCCCGGATCACCGGGGATCACCGCCGGGGTCACCACCGAGCTGCGGGACGGCGAAGGGCGCCTGCTGGGCACCGTCGAGGTGCGCGCCGTCGAACCGCTGCCCGACGGTCGGGTCCGGATCGCGGGCCCGGTGCGCGTGCCGGGCGCCGGGCCGCCGGCCGGGCCGGGCGCCGCGCACGTCGTCGTAGTGCCCGAGGACACCGATCCCGCCGCCGCCGCGGCCACCCGGACCGGGTCGGTCGTGCAGTTCGCCATCGGGCCGGCGCCCCTCGACGACGCCCGGGCGCACCGCCGGCTGGCCACGATCCGCCGGGCCTGCGGACCGGATCGGGTGCGCGTGCTGCGCACCCCGTGGGCCGGCCGGACCCCGGCCGAGCTCGCCCACCAGGCCCTCGCCGCGCGTTCCGCCGGCGCCACCGAGGTCAGCCTGCCCCCGCACGCGGTCGCGTTCGTCGGCGAGCTCCTCCCCGACCTGCGGCTGCGACCGGCCCCCGAGCTGGACCGCCGCGGGCCGGCGGAACCGCGCCCCGGGCTCACCTTCTTCTTCACCGGACTGTCCGGATCCGGCAAGTCGACCATCGCCCGGGCGCTGGTCGACCGGCTCCTCGACGCCGGGCGGGCGGTCACCCTCCTCGACGGCGACGTGGTGCGCACGCACCTGTCGGCCGGCCTGGGCTTCACCCGCGCCGACCGGGAGACCAACATCCGCCGGGTCGGGTTCGTCGCGGCGGAGGTGACCAAGCACGGGGGGGTCGCGGTCTGCGCACTGATCGCCCCGTACGACGGGCCGCGGCGCTCGGTGCGGGCCATGGTCGAGCGGGAGGGCAGGTTCGTCCTCGTCCACGTGGCGACCACGCTGGAGGTCTGCGAGCAGCGCGACGTCAAGGGCCTCTACGCCCGGGCCCGCCGCGGCGAGCTCACCGAGTTCACCGGCGTCTCCGACCCGTTCGAGCCGCCGGCGGACGCGGACGTGGTCGTCGACGCGGGGACCGGGTCGGTCGAGGACGCAGTCGACCGGATCCTCGCCGCGGTGCCGGTCGGGCGCGGCGACCCGTTTTCGGTACCCGGGCTCGGTACCGTCTGACGGTGCCCCTCACCGGCCCGCTCGCCGTGCTGGCACTCGTCGGTGCGTCCGCCCTGGCCGGCTACTCGCTGGAGAACGCCCCGCCGCCGGTCGCGAGCACCCTCGCGGCGGAACCCGTCGTCGTATCGCCCGCCCCGTCGGCCCCGCCGCGCCCGGTCACGGTGGTCAGCCCCACCGCCACGGCGTCGCCGACGCCGGCGCCCAACCCCGCGGCGCTGGTCGCCCCCTACCGGAAGCTGATCCTCGTTCCCGGCAGCCGGGGGCCGGCCGTCTCGGTGGTCCAGCACCTGCTCGGCATCCCGGCGACCGGCGTCTTCGACGCCGCGACGGTGACCGCGGTCAAGCAGTTCCAGGGCAGTCACGGCATCGGGCGAACCGGGAACGTGGGGCCGTACACCTGGACGGCGCTGTCCCAGCTGCGCTAGTAGGCGCCGCGACCCCTGAGCACGGCGAACAGCGTCTTCCACAGGATCAGCACCTCGAGCGCTGGTGACCAGTTCTCCACGTAGTACAGGTCGAGGCGGACGCTGTCCTCCCAGGACAGGTCCGACCTTCCCGAGACCTGCCACAGCCCGGTGATCCCGGGTTTCACGAGCAGGCGGCGCCGGACGTCGTCGGCGTAGCGTTCCACCTCGCTGGCCAGCGGCGGCCGCGGCCCGACCAGGGCCATGTCGCCCTTGACCACGTTCCACAGCTGGGGCAGCTCGTCGATGGAGAACTTGCGGAGCCACCGCCCGAGGGTGGTCACCCGGGGGTCCTGGCGGATCTTGAACAGCAGCCCGTCGGCGGCCTCGTTTCGGTGTTGGAGGGACTCCAGGTCCGATTCGGCGCCGGCCGACATCGTGCGCAGCTTGAAGAGGGTGAACGCCGCCCCGTGCTGCCCGACGCGGCGCTGGCGGAACAGCGCCGGGCCGGGGCTCGTCGCCCGGATGCCCAGCGCGAGCAGGCCGAGCACCGGCGAGCACACCAGAAGAAACAGTCCGGCGGCGACCCGCTCGACGAAACGCGTCGCGGTCGGGATCGGCCCGGAGAAGTCGGGCTCCTCGACGTACAGCAGCGGCAGGCCCGCCACCGGGCGGATGCTGATCCGCGGGCCGGCGACGTCGGTGAGCCGGGGGGCGACCACCAGGCTCGTCCCGGATCCTTCGAGCTGCCAGGACAGCCGGCGCAGCTCGAGGGAGGACACGTGCGGCCCGGCGGTGACCGCCACCGTGTCGGCGTGGACCGCCGCGACGGCGGCCCGCACGTTCGCCAGCGAACCGACGATCGGAATCCCAAGGCCGTCGAGCAGGTCGGACGCGGCGTCGGGCACGCAGGCCGCCACGATCACGAACCCGGCGTAGGGCTCCCGCTGGACCTGGCGGTACAGCTCGAGGACGGAGGGCGGATCGCCGACCGCCACGACCCGGTGCACGCACCGGCCGACCGCCCGGTAGCGGTGCAGCACCCGCCGCGCGAGGTAGCGGTCGAGGAGGAGCAGCAGGACACCCAGCGGTAGCGCGTAGGCCAGGTAGCCGCGGGCGATGTAGAACTTGAGGGCGAACGCGACCCCGGCGATCAGGGCCACCATCCGCACCGAGGCGTTGATCACCCGCTTGAACTCGACCGACCCGGTCCCGAGGTGGCGCACGTCGTAGGCGCCGCTCAGCGCCAGCATGGCCACCCACACCGGAGCGAGCGCGCAGGACACCCCGAGGTAGGGGATGCCTTTCACCGAAACGTGAGCCTGCAGCCCGAACCGGGCCCCGATAGCGACGGCCGCAGCCGCGAGCACCACCAGCAGGTCCGCCGCGACGAGCGCCGCCCGGTACCGACGGCCCCACCGGGACGGTCGGGTGGCCCCGCCCGGCTCGACGTCGGACGTGGGCCTGCCGCGCGTGGCCACGAACTGTGTCGTCGGCACTGGCACCCTGCCCAACCGCGTGACGTCGGCTTACCCGCAGATCGTACGGAACGCGGGGCAGGCTGGGAACCGAGGTGAGTCTCCCGGCCACTGCCCCGCGACTCGTAGGCTGCCCACCGTGGGCGACGGCGACGAGCACCTCAGCGACCGGCTGGCCAACGACCGCACCTACCTGGCGTGGCTGCGGACCGGCATCGCGCTCGCCGGGCTGGGCTTCGTTGTGGCGAAGTTCGGGGTGTTCCTGCGCGAGTTCGCCCGCACCGGCGTGCCGCACAGCGGTCTTTCCGGGGTGGTCGGGATCCTGCTCGTCGCGGCCGGCGCCGCGCTGATGGTCGTCGGCTATCTGGAGCATCGCCGGGTCGCCGGGCACATCGACCGCCGCACGGGATCCGCGAACCGGCCGGTTCCCGCGTGGCCGGTGGGGGTCTCGGTCGGCGCGTGCCTCGGTGCGAGCGCGGTGCTGGTGGTGCTCCTCGCCGTCACCGGCTCAGCGTGAGCGCGGCCTCGCCCGAGGAGCCGGAAGCCGATCCGTGACGGCGGCCAGCCGATTCGCGCCGGGCTTGCCGGACCTCATGGGCCGACTCTCGACCGAAGCCATGGGATCAGACCTCCGCTATGCCGTAACGGGCACGCTCGCCGCAAAGCGATGGGCGCCGTATGCTCCGGCGCGCAACGCGATGATCTACGCGAATGATCCGCCCGCGTTCGCCGAGCGCCTGGGCCTGCGCGAAGTCGATGCGGGCGCGAACGTCCTGCTTGCCAAGAACGCCTATCGGCTTCTCGTGCCGTGGACACGGCCGTCCTCGGCGCGTCTCTCACCGGACTGCTAGACGATGATCTTGCCGGTGCCGTTACCGAGTCGGCGTCGATCTATTCGCGCGACTTGTTTGCCGCCGGGCCCGATGCGCTGGGGTCGACCATGGCCGGCCGAGTCGAGGAGGGCGTGGGAGAACCCCCTACCGTTGCGACGGCCTGCGCTGCTCTGGCATCGGACCTGCTACAGATTGTGAGCCGGAGCGAGCTGATGGTCTAACTTTCAACCTATCTGGACTAGGACGCAGCCGATGAGCGCAGCATCTACGCCGGTCCCGCTGTCCGAGGCGAAGACCCACCTGTCCGAGCTCACTCGGCGGGTTCGCCAGCAACACGAGCGGATAACCCTGACCCGCAACGGCGAACCGGAAGCGGTCCTGCTCTCGGTCGATGACCTCGACGGTCTCGAGATGACCCTGGAGATCCTGGGCGATACCGAGGCGGTCGCGCGCGTGTCCGAAAGCCTCAGCGCGCTCGAGCGGGGCGAACCCGGCGTGGACTTGGCCACCGTCCGGCGGGAACTCGCCCGTCGGCGCCACCGGCGCGTGACCCGAGCGTCCGACGATCGCTACGACCTCCGATTCCAGCCTGCCGCTCGGCGAACAATCTCGAGCCGGCTACCGGAACCGTCGCCGCCGCGGTGCTCGAGTTCTGCGACGGCGCACTGGCAGTCAGCCCGCACCGCATCGGCAATCCGTTGTTTGGTCCGCTCGCCGGCTGCCACGGCGCCCGCCGCGGCACCTATCGGATCATCTACCGCATCGACGAGACCAGCAGAATCGTGCACAACCTCGATATCGACCACCGTGCCGACATCTACCGGCCCAAGCGTTAGGACCTCCGGAAGCTGATCCGCACGACCGGTCGATCCAGACGGCCCGCTGCGGGGAACCCGCCGGGAGTTGTTGCGTCCCCGCGGGCCGCGACTCGTCGGACCCCGCCGGGATGGGTCACGACGTGGCGGAGTCGGGCAGGCCGTGCCGGGATTCCCCCCAGCCGCTGCACCCGGGCGCGGCGTCACCCGCGTGGGCCGGATCGCACCCGTGGGTGGCGCCCGGGAAAGCATTGATCGTGGTCGTGATAGTCGCGACGTCACCGGTGCCGTCGACAACGGTGAGGGTGACCGTTCCGCTTGACGGCGCCTGCACGGTCGGTCCCCACGCCGAGGTCCCGTCCGGCATCGTCCACTGGTAGAACAAGACCCGGCCGCTGCCGCCCGTCACCCGTGCGGTCAGCGTGTCGCCGTTGCTGGTGATCGAGGGCTGCACGGCGGGATACACCGTTACGGGCAGCGTTTCGCTGTCCTGCTGCCCGCGGCTGTCCGTGGCGGTGGCGGTGACCCAGTACACGCCGGGCCGGTGGTAGGTGTGGGTGAAGTAGTCGTTGCTGGCGTGTCCACTGGTACCGGTGGTCCCGTCGCCGAAGGTCCAGCTGATCGCGCCCATCGTCGTCGGGCTGGGGCCGAAGCGGGCCGCGGTCGCGAAACCCTGGAGCGTGGTGGTGAAGTTCCCGGAACTGTCCAGATCGCCACTTTGCGGGAAGGGAATCAGCTGGACCCCTGGCCGGAGGATGCGGGTGTAGTCGTTGTCGAGGGCCGTCACCTCGGCGTTGCTGGTGTAGTCGACCTGGAAGCCGAGCGCCTGCGCGTCCTGCTCGCCCGCCGTCACCACCTGGTCCCCCAGCGTGAGGCTGGGATTGAACAGTTGCTCGTCCGCCGACCATTGGGTCGAGGGATACGCATACGCGGGATAGTTGTAGCCAAGCTGATCTTGGCCCATCCCGATTGCGACCACGTCGGCCGCACCCTTGATCCCGGCGTCCCACGCCTGGTGGATGCTCGGGAAGAACTCACCCGGTTCGGAGAGCAGCAGGACGTCTCCGAGCCGAATCCCGGTGACCCAGGTGCCGACCGCGTCGCCGACGGCGTAGGGCGGTGACGAAGAACGGTCGACCGGGTAGGCGAGCTGGTCGCCGAGCCCGGCCTGGTCCCAGGGCTGTCCGCCGTCGACCGGCGCCACGAACAGCAGGGCGATCAGCGCGGGGTTGTACACCGGGGTCAGCACGTACTGTTCGGCCGCCGCCACGACCGGGCTGGTCAGGTAGTGGCCCGAGGCCAACGCCTCGCTGATCAGGTTGCCTTCGACGATGCCCATGTGAATGGCATCGTCGAAGGCGGTCGCCTGCTGGCAGCTGACCGGGGAGCCGTTCACCGTAACCGTCTGCGGCGGCAGGTCCTTGCTGATCGAGGTGTCGTCCTGCATCGGACCCGGCTGGCTCCCGAGCGTCCCGTCGGCCACCATGGCCACCCCGCCCAGGCGGGCCTCCAGGTAATTCTGGGTGTAACTGGGGAAGTCGGTGCTGAGCACCGCCGCGGCTACTCCCCCCGGGCAGACCAGGTCGTTGGGGCCCTTGACGATGTTGGGGTAGCCCGGCTGGACGACGTACGTGGCGATGGTGGCCCCGGTGCTGGCGTCCCGGGCCCACAGCGTGAACAGCGAGCCGTCCGGCGGCCAGCCCTCCTGGGTATTGCCCCGCGCGATCACGGTGGAGGCCAGCCATGGGGCGTCCCCCCTGCCCCAGGTGATGGTGGCGCGGCGCTCGGCCAGGAAAGCCTGCTCAAGGGCCTGCCGCGTGGCGGCCGCGACCTGCTCGAGGTAAGGCAGTGCGGGAGCGGGCGGAGCCCAGACCCCCATGATGGTCGGCGTCGCATGCTCGTGCAGGGTCGAGACGATGATGTTGGCCTCGGTTGCCCCGGGAACGCCGTGCGTCTGCAGGAAACTGGCCGCGGCCTGGCGCGTGTCGCTGATGCCGTAGGGACCCTCTTCGTATCCGGCGAACCAACCCTGGGAATCGACTCGCGCGAGCTCCACGACACCGGTCGCGGACTGGATCGAGATCGCGCGCACCGTCAGGTCCTCGGGCTGCCCGGTCAGCGGGTTGGTGTGCCGGGTCATCGTCCCGCTGGCGGGACCGGGGCCGTATCCACCCATGGCAAGGGGGTAGCCGGGATCGATCGTGACGCTCGCGGCGCCGACCCGAAAGATCGCCGGCGCAGAACCGTCCGGATGGGTCGGTCGGTCGGCCCCGGCGAGCGCGGGCAGCACCGGTCCGGCCGTCGCCAGCAGGGCGGCAACCGCAAGCAGG
Source organism: Mycobacteriales bacterium (assembly GCA_035533475.1). Lineage (NCBI taxonomy): Bacteria > Bacillati > Actinomycetota > Actinomycetes > Mycobacteriales > Mycobacteriales bacterium. The sequence goes on from DATLTS010000022.1 coordinate 20,410, forward strand.
GCACGGTGTCTCACCGGTCGCTCCCCTCTCCTGGATCCGATCCCGGCGGGCACTGCGGCGCCGGGCCCGCCTGGTCCTGGTAGGGAGGGGCGGGGGTGTCCTGGTTCGGCGGCGGTAGGACCGGACCGGCGGTGGCGCCGTTGTAGTCCGGCCCGGTGCTGAAGCCCAACCGGCGGGCATTGGCGAGTTGGGCGTTGATGTTGTCGTCCCCGATGTTGGGGTTCAGCGTGAAGATGCCCTCGTCCCCGGTGTAGTCGAGGGCGACGGCGTACTCGTCCAGGGTGGGGGTGTAGCCGATCTGATCGTTGGTGAGGCTGAGCGCGAACACGTGCATCGGGTCGCCGCAGACGTCCCCGCCGGGCGGGGTGACCCGGGCTTGCAGCTCCGCCTGGATCTCGGGGTAGGCCTCGCCGGGGGCGCCACCCAGGAACAGGTCCCCGACCCGGAACGCGTTGAGGTCGGTGGTGACCGCAGCCCCCAAGGAGTACGGCGGAAGGTCGCTGCGCATCAGCCCGCCGACGACGCCGGGGACGGCGGTCTTGGTGTAGAACAGCGGCAGCATGACCGGGTTGGTGATCGGCTGCACCCATCTCGCGCCCACCGCGGCAACGGTGGGGTCGATCACCGGACGCACCCGGTTCAGCGCGGCATCCACGCGACCCACGACCAGCTGGGCGTAGTCCGCGAGGACGGTCTGCCAGGTCGAACCCGCCGGCGGCGGTGGCATGGTGGGCCAGGTGCGGCCCAGCGCCCCGGGCGCGACGATCGTGGTGCCGGCGCCATAGCGCGCATCCAGGTCCTGGGCCACCTCGCCGGGCCAGTCGGGGGTCAGCGTGGTGATTTGGCCGACCACGGTCGGGTGGACTGCGTAGTTCACCAGGGTGGCCACCACCCGGCCTTCCTGGTCGCGGGCCTGCAGCACCCGGACCATCCGGTCCATCGGGTAGGTAGCGGGGTTCCCCCGGACCTGCCCGACGGTGTCTTGGTATAGGCGACCGTCGGCCCGGCCGACCACCAGGGTCGCCCGGCGACGGCTGCTGAGCGCCTCCTCGATCGACTTGATGGCACCGGCTCGCACGACCGCCAGGTACGCCTCGTTGCGGGGATCGTCGCCGCCGCCCCAGATGCCGATGGTGTCCGGCGAGTCATGGGTGTGGGTCGTGCCCACAATCACATGCTCGGGATCGAGTCCGGTGTCCTGCTGCACCTGGGCCCGGATGCCGTCCGTCCCGAAATATCCCGGCTGCCCGAGCGGATCCTCCTTGTAGGCGATGAAGTAGCCCTGAAGGTCGAGCTCGGTCAGCACCACCGTGTGGGCCATCGACCCGTCGGCGGAGGAGATGGCGATCGAGCGGGCCATCAGCGGGTGGCCCGGCTGGGAGCCGGTGCTAACCCGGTAGGTCCCGTAGGCGGCCATCGTGACCGGCGTGGTCGGCATGATGTCCACCGCCCCGGTTCCGACCAGGAACCAGGTTCGACGACCGTCCGCCACCAGCGGCAACGAGAGCCCTTCCGGTGCTGAAGCGTCCCGACCGGCCCGGCTGATCGCGGGATGCCCGGCCGCGTGTGCGGGAACCAGGCCCAGCGGCGAGATCATCACCGCCGACGCGACGACCAGCAGCAGCCATCTGCGCCGAGCGGGCCGGGGCCAGTCGTTCGCCATTACCACCGACTCATCCACGTTGCTCGTCGACCTTCCTTCCGCGGCTTGGACTCGGCTTGGTTGCAGTTCGTGCTCGGCCACATCGGGCCGGGTGCAGGCGCAGGGCAACCCGCCGGCGCCTCCTCACGAGCGGGCCGACAAACTCGTGCGGCCGGGACCCGTGCACCGCTGAAGCCGGAAACCGCATCAGCGTCACTCTCCTTATCGGCGCGCGTGTGCAGTAGGATTCGCCAAGCCGGCCGGACCTCCTTTGGGGGGAGATCCATGGCTGCGGAGGTTTCGTTGTCTGACCCAACAACGGAGCCGGTCGAAAGCTGGGCGGCGATTCGGCAGGCCACCGGTTCCCTGGGCGAGCGCGTCTGGGATCATGCGACGCAGATCGCCGATGTTCTGCAGGCTCGACTACCCGAATACGCGGGTCTCACCGTCGCCGAGTTGACCCCGGGCGTCTCGGCCAGCATCAGCGCCGGCATGTCCGCGCTCGGCGAGCGCCGGGGGCCGCTGCCCGCGGAGCTGGAAAGAGTCCGGGAAGTCGCGGAGACCCGCGCCCACCAGGGCGTCCCCCTGTCGGCGATGATCAGCGCTTACCAAGTCGGCGCGGAGGAGATCTGGCGGCAGGTCCGCGAGACGGCCGGCGGCCTCGGTGCGCCGACCACGATCCTGCTCGAGGCGGCCGAACTGCTCTGGCATTGGACCGACGCGGTGACCACTGAGGCTGCCGAGGCGCACCAGCGCGCCGGCATGCAGCTCGTGCGGCACGACCAGCAGAAGCGAACCGATTTCCTGCGGGCGCTGCTGTTTGGTTCCGTCAGCTCAACCGAGCTGCGCGCGCAGGCGGGGGCCTACCGGCTGGTGACCGACCGCCCATATCGCGCCTTTCAAGCCGAGTTTTCGGCCGATCTGGATTTGTACACCGCCGAGAAGCTTGTCGCGGCCGGAGGCTCCCTGCCCGGGCAGCCTGCGCTGGTTGGCCTGATCGAGGGTGGTCTCGCCGGCGTGGTCGCCCGGGTGCCGGAGCTTCCGGCGCCGCAACTCACCATCGGCCTTGGGCCCGCCGTGCCATTGAGCGAAGCCGGCAAGTCCTACCAGCTCGCCGGTCGGGCACTGACCGCGGCCTGGGGCTTCGGTCTAGTAGGCGCATTCCCGTTCGATGCCCTGTCACTTCAGATCGCCGTCGCCACAGACCACGAAGTCGGCGAGCAACTGGTCGGTCGGTACCTGCAGTCGCTTCCGACGTTGCGCGGCCTGGCAGCGGAGATCGAGGACTCCTTGCGCGTGTTCTTGCGGGCCGGGATGCGCGTGGAGACCGCCGCGCGCGAGCTGTTCATCCATCCCAACACGCTTCGACACCGGCTACGGCGCTTCGAAGCGGCAACCCACTGCGATTTGAGCAACATCGAAGATCTGTTCGGCATTTGGTGGGCCCTGGAACGGCGAAGCTTCGACGCGCGCGGCCGGCGCGGGACCCACCGCGGCTCACTGTCCACCTCAGTCGGCCGAGCCCCTGCCGCGGCCGCGCGGCACCAGGTGACACCCGACGAAATCCTGACCTAAAGGGCTAACCTCACCGCGCCAAACTGATAATCGACATCTGTTGCGCGCGGATGGGAATGTCCGACATTGGCCCGGCGACCAGGCGGTCGCCATTGTCATGACGCGCCGGCTGGAGCGCGTGTCGCCTACCGCCCTCGCATTCCACGGCAAACGTTGCAGCCCTACTTTCCTACTGTCACCCAGGGGCGCGGACAAACGATAGCCACTGCCCCGCCTGTTCGGCGCGAATGGCCGCCCACATAGGCATTCTGCCGATCTCAGACTGGGCGCGAAAGGTCGCCACGGCGTCCCGGATCAGTTCCGGTGCCGAGGCCCGGGCGGCCAGCTCAAGAGCGCGAGATTCGACGGCCTCATCCTCCAGGGTCTCCCAGGCGAGCCCGAGTTCGACCATTCTCCTACCGTCGATTTCTTCGCCGAGGAGAGTCATCGCGACCGTCGCTTGGGCGCCGCCCGCGCGTTCCAACAGCCGGAAATGGCCGCCTCCGGGGTGCAGGCCAATTCGCAGGAAACCGGAAATGATCCTGGCGTCGCGCGCGACGACGCGGACGTCCGCTGCGAGAGCAAGGTTCAAACCGGCCCCAACAGCTGCCCCGCGAATAGCAGCGATCGTAGGCACGCGCAGGGTTGCAAGACGCTGAAAGGACTCGTATATCGCGGCCAACGCTCCGATTACCTCAGGATCGTTGGGCCGCTCACGCGCCGCCGCAAGCAGACCTCGGTCCGCGCCGGAGCAGAATTGCCCGTCCGCGCCACGGACCACCAGGGCGCCGACATCCTGGTGAGCGTCGACCTCGTCGAGGCAGGCGAGGAGTTCCCGTGCGGCATCGCCCGTCAAGGCGTTCCGGGTGGTGGGTGGGCCGATGGTGATGATGGCGACCGAATTGGTCACTGTGAGCGTCGCTCCCATGCAGCTCACTTCCCTGAGGCTGGGCGGCATCCGCCAGCGTTCGCCTGTCAACGTGATCGTTGACAGGCTCGGTGGAAGCGCCTAGCCTACGCGGACAGGAAGAAAAGCAGTCTTGGCCCAATCGGGGGCCAGCCTCAGGAGCGTTCCGCCATGGACCCCGTTCGCCTTGCCGAGCAGACGGTAGATAGGGCCCAGCTCCAGGCCCTGATCGCCCGTGCGCTCGAGACGCCGGCTTATGCGAGTGAATGGGAAGGCGTCGATCTTGACGACTGGGAGAGTTTGCCGCTCCTAACGAAAGAGCGTCTTGTAGAGGCGTCCTCCGGTGCCGACCCTTTTGGCGGACGCCTGGCCGTGGACCCGGCCGAGCTGGCCTACGTGTTCGTTGCGGCGGGTCCGCTGTACATGCCATTCACCGCGGCGGACCTAACCGCGATGGCCAAGTCTTACGCGCATGCGTTCACGAATGCCGGGCTGACCGACGCGGATCTCGTCGATCAGACCACGATGTACAACTGGGTGATCGCGGCAACGGTGATCACCGAAGGCCTTCGAATGGTCGGCTGCGGCGTCGTGCCCGGCGGAGTAGGCCGGACGGAGCTGCATCTAGACACCATCCGCGCCCTCGGCGTAACGGGCATAGTGGCCTTTCCGACCTTTCTGGAACACCTGCTCCGGCAAGCCGACGCGGCCGGCATCGAGTTACCGCTCCGCAAGGCCGTGCTGATGGGGGAGCTCAGCAACCCGAACCTCGAGCGCCACTTCGAAGACGCCTACGGACTAGTCGCCCGCGAGTTCTACGGAACAGCCGACGTGGGGGTGGTCGCGTCAGAATGTGCAGCCGGTCAGGGTATGCACCTGCGCTCGGACCTAGTGATCGAATTCATCGATCCGGCGACGGCGGTGGCCGCCCTGCCTGAACCTGGCCACCCGATGGAACTTGTGGTCAGTGATCTTTCGCGTCGCGCCATGCCAATCGTCCGGCTCCGCACCGGCGACCTCGTCGACTCGGTCTTTCGGGATGCGTGCCGGTGCGGTGACGATCAGCCCCGCATCGCACGCATCGTCGGGCGCTCCACGGAAATCACCAAGATCAAAGGAATGTTCCTCGTCCCCTCCACCATCACCCGGGCGCTCGCGAGCGCGAGTCTCGACTGCGCCTTTCAGGTGATTATTCAGCGACGACCTGGCGGGCAGGACGATCCGCGCTTAGCCCTGGCGTCACCCAAGCCTGCGAATGCCCTCGCCATCGAGGAAGCCATCGAACGGGCTGCTCGCATGAAGATTCCGCTCGAGTGGGACGCCGTGATAGCCGAGAACTCGCCGCTGGTTCTCGACCTGCGCGACGAGGCCGTGGGCTCCCGCTGATGGGCACCCTCTACGCATCACCGACGCCCCGCTTCTTCGAGCCGGGAACCGGCTCCGAGCCGGGAACCGGCTCCGAGCCGGTTCTGAGCGTCGAGAAGCTAGGTCTTTCATTCGGTGGTGTCGTGGCCATCGACGATCTAACCCTCGACGCGCGCGCCGGAGAGGTTTTGGGGATCGTCGGCCCCAACGGGGCCGGGAAGAGTTCTCTGCTCAACTGCATCAGCGCCTACTACCGACCGACATCGGGACGGATTCTTGTCCAGGGGCACGATGTGAGCCGCCTCTCACCTCACCAAGTCGCGCGCAGAGGAGTCGGCCGGACGTTTCAAAATGCCCGGCTCTTTCTGGGTCTATCGGTGCTCGACAACCTCATGGTTGCGGCCGCGTCCGCACAGGGCTGGCTGGTGGCGGCCGCGGTCATCAGGCCCTGGGGACTACGCCGGGAAGCTAAACTCCGGCGGGGAGTAGAGGAGATTCTCGATTTTCTCGACCTGTCAGCCTATCGAGACCAGGCCTCAGGGCTGCTGGGATACGGACTGCGCAAACGCGTGGACCTGGGCCGCGCCATCGCCCGCAACCCACACCTTCTGCTGCTCGACGAGCCGATGGCCGGGATGAACCAAGACGAGAAGGCAGACATGGCCCGCTTCATCATCGAGCTCAATCGTGATGCGGGCCTGCCGGTAGTTCTCGTGGAGCACGACATGGCCGTGGTCAGTGATCTTTGCGATCGAGTCGTCGTGCTGGACTGGGGAAAGCTGCTCGCCGAGGGACGCCCCGACGAAGTCCTTCAGCGCCCCGATGTCGTCGCGGCATACATCGGCACCGGCCCGGTGGTCAGCGGTGGAACGGACACCAATTGACCGACGATGAGCTCACCCTCCCCCGGCTGATTCGGCGGAACGCCGAAATCCGCGGCGAGCAAATAGCGATGCGTTACAAGCGATTCGGGATCTGGCACACCTATACCTGGGGAACCGTCTGGGGGCAGGCGTCCGCCCTGGCGGCGGGGCTGGAGCTGCGCCTGCCCGCGAACGACTCATGCCTAGCGATCATCGGGGACAACGAACCCGAGCTGTTCTGGGCGGAATACGCGGCGCTCTGCTTGGGTCGGCCCGTGATGTGCCTCTTCCCGGACATCTCTGCAACCGAACTCGCCGAGTTGCTCCAAAGATACGCGATCACTGCAGTCATATGCGAAGACCAAGAACAGTGCGACAAGGTTCTAGACGCAGCTGAGTCTACCGACGTAGGAATGCTCGCGTACTGGGATGAGCGCGGCATGCGCACATACGACGACAAGCGGTTGGTCAGCTTCACTGAACTTATCGCCGATGGTCAGGCCCGCTTGAGCGCCGATCCGCATCTGATCGACGCCCGCGTCGACCGTGTCGGACTAGACGACCTGGCGGTCGTCATCCTCACCTCGGGAACGAGCTCAGAACCCAAGGGCGTGATGGGAACCCATCGCTACCTGATCGACTGCGCGTCGAGATGGCGGGACGTCCTCGATGCAAAAGCGCAGGCTGACTATGTGAGCTACATATCTCCTGCCTGGGCCACCGAGCAATACCTCGGCGTCACGCTCGGCGCCATGCTTCCGCTGGTCGTCAATTTCGTCGAGGAACCAGAGACGGTCGAGCGAGACATTCGGGAGATCGGAGCCCACTACGTCTTCTTTGGCCCGCGCCAGTGGGAGGGAATCGCATCGTCGATAGACCTCCAGATCCGCGACGCCGGCCGCCTGGTCCGCGCGATTTACCGTTGGTCGATCCAGATCCTGCACGGAGACGCAGGGGGCGGCGCGTCCCGGCTGCTACCGCTGAAGCGCCTGCTCGCCTGGCAGCTGATCGGACGCCCGGTCCGTGATCGACTGGGCTTCTCGAGACTGCGAACCGCGATCAACTCTGGTGGTGCGCTCGGACCTGAGCTGTTCGAACTGCTGCAGGCACTTGGGGTGTCCGTTCGCAACGTGTACGGATTCACCGAGGTCGGCATCATTACTTCCACCGCGGACGGACAGCGTTTCGAGACGGTAGGTCAGCGTCTAGCCAGTAAATACGGCGACCCGATCGAGATACGCATCCATGAGGGCGAGATTCAGGTGCGCGGCGGCGTTCCATTCGTTGGCTACTATCTCGAGGAGGGCGTTGCGGCATCGGGCAAACTGACGCCCGATGGCTGGATCCGAAGCGGCGACGGCGGGTACCTCACCGATGACGAGTACCTGGTCTACCTCGACCGACTCGAGGACATGATCACAACCGCCGATGGGGAAATCCTCGCGCCCGGCTTTTTCGAGACGAGGCTCCGATTGAGCCCATACATCCGGGATGTCGCGGTGGTAGCCCCGGACGGCGCCTCGCTCGTTGCCCTGGTCGAGGTCGACGAGGGCGTGGTTGGCAACTGGGGTGAGCAGCGGCACGTAGCCCTCGGTGACTTTGCCACCATGAGCCAGCACCCTGGGGTGATCGAGCTCGTGCGCGAGGAGATCGCAGGCGTTAACCGCCTGGCCGCGGAAGGTGCGAGAGTTCAGCGGTTCGCCAACCTCTACAAGAAACTCGACGCTGATGACGGTGAGATGACGCGGAGTCGCAAACTGCGCCGCAGCGTGGTGACCCGAAAGTACGCCGAACTGCTAAGCGCGCTCGCTAGAGGGGACGCCGAGGTAGACAGCGTCTCGGAAGTGCGGCTGACCAACGGCGCGACAACGTCCGTGCGCGCGCGTGTGTGTCTCAACGACGTCTTGGAGTGCCCGCGCAGCGGAGATGGGCCGGGACCGGCCGGAACATACGTCAAGCAGCGCAAGGCCGGAGTGCGACTATGACGGCCACGGAGGCCGCCACAAGTGCGCTAGACGGTCCCGCGCGGCCGTTGCTGGAGCTGAATAACGTCGAGGTCCGGTACCAGGGCACGATCCTCGCGCTCAAGGGGATCTCGTTGCAGATCCGCAGCGGGGAAGTCCTCGGGCTGCTCGGCCCCAACGGGGCAGGCAAGACGACGCTCCTCCGAGCTATCTCCAACCTCCTTGCTCCGCAGAAGGGGCGCGTGTCGGAAGGCACCATTACCTTCAATGGCTCCTCGATTGTCGGTTGCACTCCGACGGAGACCGTCAACCGAGGTGTGGTACAGGTCCTTGAAGGCCGGCGGGTGCTCGAGCATCTAACCGTCGAACAAAACCTGCGCGCTGCCGCGGCCGCGGTCAAACTCCGCCGCTCCGAGACCGCAGACGCGATCTCGGACACCTACTCCTTGTTCCCCAAGCTTGCGGTACTGCGAACGCGAAGCGCGGGGTATCTGTCGGGCGGGGAACAGCAGATGCTTGTTCTCGGTAGAGCCTTGATAACCCGCCCCAAGCTGCTGCTCCTAGATGAGCCGTCGCTGGGGCTCTCGCCCGTTATGACCGACTTCGTCTTCGAAACCATCCGTGTCCTCAACACCCGGGGGCTCACCATCCTCGTCGTCGAGCAAAACGCACACCACACCCTCGCGATCTCGGATCGCGGACATGTGCTCGATACCGGGCGGATAGTACTGAGCGGAACCAGCGAGGAGCTCCGGCGGAATCCTGACCTGCAGGAGTTTTACCTCGGCCTGAACCGGGATGGCGCTCGCCGGGACTTGCGGGAAACGAAGAATTACAAGCGGCGTCGACGCTGGCTGGGCTGAACAGCAGGCTCGCGTCCATGTCTCGGCGCTGGCGCAGCGGAAATGCCATGGAGGATCATCTCCATGAAGACCCGCGCTATCTCCTCGCCGGTAGGACCCTTATCGGGCTTGAACCAGCGATGGGTCCAGTTCACGGCGCCTAGCACGCCGAACGAGATCAGCTCCGGGTCCAACCCCGGTTTGAACTCGCCGGAGACCAGGCCGGCACGGATTATCCGCTCGACAGCCGTGTTGTAGCGCCGGTGCAGATCGCGTAGCTTCCGTGAAGAACGTCGATCGTCATGCGCGAGCTTGGTCATGTCCTCCTGGACGTAGACGAACAGGTACGGGTAATGGCGCTCGTAAGATCGCAACAAAGCGCTTACAAGGTCCGTGAGCATCTCGGCGGCGGTGAGATCACTCGCCGCGATGGCCTCTGCGGTTAGCACGTTGCGCTCGACCGCGTCGACGATGACCTCGTGAAAGACGTCGCGCTTGTCAGCAAAGTAGTAGTAAACCGTCGCTCTGTCAGTCCCCGCGGCTGCCGCTATTTCGTTGATGCTCGCGCCGTCGTAGCCGCGATCCCGGAAGACGCCCGCAGCCGCATCCACCAGTGCCGCGCGCTTTTCGACATATTCGCGACTGGGCTCCGCCTGCGCCTGCTGGCGACGTTCGTTGATCCGACTCATCTCGTCCCTCCGGATGCAGGTCTAGCACGTAGCCGCACGCAGCCGCTTTCAACACTACCGTTGACAAGCGCGCATACGTAGGTTAAAAAGTTGCAAGGGCTTCTGGGTGGAGGTTGAGTGGCAACTCTGCTGCAGATCCTCGTTGTCGGCATGCCCATCGGGGTTGCCTACGCAGCCGTCGCGCTGGGCTTCAACGTCATCTACAGGTCCGGGCGCGTATTCAACATCGCTCTCGGCGAGATGTTCGCCCTGGCGGCGTTCTTCATCATGTGGCTCCTCAACCGGGGCGTGCCGGCGTGGCCCGCGGTCGGCATCACGGGGCTCCTCATGATCGCGGTCGGGTTGCTCATCCAGCGACTCGCTCTGCGACCGCTGCTCGGTCAATCGGCACTCAGTCTATTTATGGCGACGCTGGGCGTCTTGCTCCTCCTCAACGGGGCCGACACCCTGGTGCTTAACACGCCAACCGGGACCTTTCCCCAGCTCTTCGGGGCCGGCGCCATCAGGCTGCCCTATGCGGTCCAACTGCCAGTAGCATCAGTGGTGGGCGTGGCGGTCGTCGTCATCATCGTCCTGGGCTTTGTCGCATTCTTCTCCCGTACGCAAACCGGGATCGCCATGACCGCGGTGGCCGAGGACCACGAAGTGGCTCAGTCGCTCGGCATCAATATCGAGCGGAGCCTGGCCCTCTCCTGGGCTATGTGCGGTCTGCTCAGCACGGTGGCCGCCGTCGTCTACCTTGCCGGGCAACAAGTTACCTCTGACATCGGCTCTGTCGCATTTCTGGCGTTGCCGGTAGTGCTCCTGGGTGGCCTGGAATCCATCGGCGGGGTAATCCTTGCGGGGCTGGTGGTTGGCCTTGGGCAGACCTCGGCAGCCGAATGGCTGGACCCGCACTTCCACGGAGGTGCAAGCGAGGTCTTCCCCTACCTGCTCATGTTGCTGATCCTCCTGGTTCGGCCCGAGGGATTCTTCGGGTGGAAGAGGGTGGAGCGGGTATGAGCGTCGCGCGATCCTGCGGTGACTTTTCGCAGAGCTACGTGGCCGACCGACGGCTTCTCCGTACCCCGCCGCAGCGGGTGATGCTCGGCGTGCTGGCGCTGGTCCTGATCGCTTACCCGTCCATGACCAACGGCGAATGGCTGCGCTTCGGAACGGTGACGGCCACTACCCTCATCGCCGTAGTCGGCTTGCAGCTCCTGGTGGGGCTCACCGGACTCGTTAGCGTCGGCCAGTCGGCATTCATGGGCGTTGGCGCTTACTTCGCTGGAGTAGCTGCAAACTCACTACACCAGAGCCTACCCGTATGCGTCGTCATAGGGGCTGTTGGCTCGATGATGGTCGGCCTCGCATTCGGACTCCCGGCGGCCCGGATCAAGGGCTTTTACCTTGCGCTCACGACCCTCGCCGCGCAATACGTCTTCGCGTTCGTGATCGTGCGCCTCCCGCAGCAAGAGTTTGGCGGCGATGCCGGTTTGACGATGCCCACGCCATCGCTTTTCGGCCTCAATTTATCGAGTCCGTGGCGCCTTTACTATCTCACGATTGCACTCGCGATCATCCTCGTCACAGCCGCCCTGTTCATCCAGGAAAGCGTGGCCGGGCACCTCTTCGTGGCGGTGCGCGACGACGATCTCGCTGCCTCTATGACCGGGGTCGCGGTAACGCGGTACCGAGTGCTCGCCTTCGGCATCTCGGCCCTGTACGCGGGGGTCGCTGGTGCACTGCTTGCCTACCAGGATGGCTTCGTAAACGCCCAGGCCTTTAGCGTCTTCGACTCCGTGTTCTTCCTCGGGATGATCATCATCGGCGGGATGGGGACCGTCCTTGGAGCGATCCTCGGAACCCTGATGCTTAGCTTCATTCAGGAGGCGGTGAACCTCTGGGGTGGATCTGTCGCCGGCGTTTTCGGATACCACTTGAACGGGCAGACCGGGCCGGTAGTGAACATCGTCACCGGCCTTGCGATCTGTCTGATGCTCATCTACGAACCCCGTGGGCTCGCTTTTCTATACCGAAGATCCGAAAGCTTCTTCCGACTATGGCCATTCCCCTATGCGCTTACCAGAGCAAGGACGACATGAGGCAGGCCAACCCGGGTTGCCGCGACACGAACAAGGTGGAAGCATGAATATCCGATCCAACAGACGAACCTTCGTAGGAGTGCTCGCCGCCGCGGCCGTCGTCGGCGTCAGCGCCTGCGGAGGGTCCAGCACACCCCCCTCGGGATCGAAGAGTTCCGCGCCGAGTGGTGGGGGCTCTGCGAGCACCGCCACCTACACGATCCCGAGCCTGCTTGATTTCTCGGGCCCATTCGCGAGCCGCGGCAAGCCGGTCCTTGGCATGCAGCAGACGCTCGTCAACTGGTTCAATGCGAACGCCGGTGCCGCCGATCACATCAAGCTGGTGATCAAGCCATATGACACCGGCTTTGATGTGAACAAGACATTGACGGCTTACAACCAGGCCATCAGCGACAGCAACAACGTCCTAGCCATGCTTCTGTTTGGAGACCCGAACGTCTTCGCCCTCGCCGGCAAGTTGCCCGGCGCGAAGATCCCTGCAGCCTACGGAGGGCCAACCGACGCGGCTATCAAGTCTGGGTCATGGGTCTTCTCGCCGCTCGGAGACTTCGGCGACTACTACGCCGCCGTGGTGAAGTGGCGGTTGTCGACTTGGACTCAGAGCCGTCAGCTCAGAGTGGCGTTCGCCTCGTTCGACGGGATCCCGGCTCAGGGCTGGATTGCGACGCTGAAGAAGGACTTGCAAGGAACGAACGCGACGATCGTCGATGAGGAGTACCCGTCGCCAACCGCGACCTCCGTGACGGTAAACGTCAACCGGATCGTCGCTTCCAAGCCGGACGTGGTGATCGTCGCGGGGACGGACGGCTCGCAACCTCTCTACCTAGCGGGACTGCACGCGCAAGGCATTCCGGCACAGGACATCGTGAACTCGCAGCATGAGGGCTTCGGCTTGATGCAGGCTCTAAAAGTCAGCCCGGACCTCCTCAACGGTACCTACGAGGTAACGACCGAGCGGTACCAGGACCACACCACCCAGGCGTATCAGATCTATTCCCAGTACTCCGCTGGCCAGAACACCAGGTGGGCGGAAGACACCCTGCTGCACTTCCCATCGGTAAGCATCATGCTTCAGGCGATCGATCGCGCCGCCAAAGCCAAGGGCAGCAATCAGATCACCGGACAGGATGTTTACAACCAGCTGACGAACGGAACGTTTGACGGCTACGGCCTACTGTCACAGCTGACCTACCACAACAGCCTGGGCGGGCCTACATCCGTGTACGTGCTCAAGGACGAGAATGGCACGCTGACCCAAGTTGCGACGCTGCCGCTCGGCGGCTGACCTGGCTGAGAGGGCCGCGCCACCTGCGATGGGTGGCGCGGCCCTCTTTCGATGAGGTTGCTCCTGCACCGGGCAGCGTCGGCAGACTTCGATTTGGGCTGTCCGCGGACTCAGCGACCCAGGCCCCGGACTGCCGAGGACATCTGCCCAGGAGACTCAGTCGCTGGCCTCGGGTGAGAGCCGGCCCAGAACAGGGCCGCCCTTGCGCAGGGAGAAGCACGCGTCGGCAAGCTGCGGGGCGAATTTCAGACCAGCGCCTAGCCAGCTGCCGTCGGCGCGATTCTGCGCGGTGAACGGCACCGATTCGTTCATTTTGAGGAAGAAGATGAGCGGCTGTACCTCGCTCAGCCCGAGGACAAGAGTGTTCACGTGCGTGCAACCACGGACGCCACCAGCGAAGGCCAGCACGCGTTTGCGCCAGCCGGACCCGAGGCGCGTGCCAACGAGCTCTTGGGCGACGTCCAGCACGAAGGGGCAGGAGTCATAGGGATGAGTAACCGCATGTGCCTGTAGCCGGACGACTTCGAGCGTGGACCCCATGAGCGCCCCCTCGAGACCAAAGTCATGGATGACGACGGAGGAGGCATTGTCGTCTCCGTACGCACCCCCGAAGGACTCGTCGATAAGGCGGGCGGTGAAGCCGAACTCGTCGTGGCCGAGTGGTGTGATCTCCATCGTCTTGATGCGCCGGACCCTAGGCTTGGCCGGCTCCCCCTGATCATCCACGGCGGTCACTTTAGATAATCGCCACTGGGGCGACAGGACTGCCGACGCCGCCTCGAATTGCCAGCGGAGAGACTACGAGAAGGAAGGAGGATTGCCCGGTAGCGGCCAGGGCGGCCAAGTCGAGGAGCTCACAGAAGTACACCCCGTAACCGCGAATCAAGGCAACATGAAGAGGGATCTGGCACCCTTCATCAGTGGACGGAAAGGCCTCCACGCCGAGGTTGTCGGCCCCGATCAGGGCCACCTGTCGCTCGACGAGAAGTTCGGAACAGTCCGCACCGAGGCCGGGCCACGCTGTCGCGTCCGCTTCCCCGGCCATCCACGCCTGCATCCATCCGGTCCGTACCAGCAGCGCGTCCCCCGGCTCGAGCGTCACTTCCCCCCTGCCGAGCTCGCGCTCGAGACTGGCTGCGTCGATGACATGATCGGACGGCAGCCAGTCCTTGCCTGCCGGTACCAAGTCCGCGATCACCCCCCGGGTCACGATGGGGCCTGCCTTGTCGATTCCGCATCTCGCTGCGCCACGGCTGGTCACGGTGTCGGCCGAAAACCCGTTGTACATCGTCCCGTTCTGCCAGACGTGTGCGAGTGCGTCGATATGGCTGACAGCATGCGTCGGCAGTGACAAGTAGTCGTCCGCGAAGCCGAAGCCAGCACGCTCCTCCAGTCCCGCCGCATAGTCTCCACCGTCCCGGAGCATGAAATGCTGTGGCGCCGGCCGACCCACGACACCCGGACCACGATTGGAGACGATGGGCGCGCCCAGGCCGATGGCCTGCATCTGCGTTACCGCTCGAAGGCCCCGCTCGACGGCTCGCTCATCGATGAGGTTCGCAGCCCCGCGCTCGTCCGTACTACCCCACTGTCCCCAGTTGTCCACCCTTGGCTCCTCACCGCGTTCGGATCATTCGGGCGAAGACGTCAGTCCCTTATGTCACATGCGCCGGGCCTAGTCAACAATACCGTTGACGTCAACGATGGCGTTGACAGACGGCTGGATGCGCCTCTAGAGTCGGCGATACCCTTACCGGACGGTGATGTAATGACGAAAGCGCCTGTCGCGGACGGACGGGCAGATTTAGATGACCTCCTGAGCAGAGAGGCGGTCGATCGTCCGGCCGCTTACTACGCCAAGCTCCGCGACATCCACCCTGTCTATTGGAACCAGCGGTGGAACGGCTGGGTGGTAACGGGTTACGACGAGGTCCTCAGCGGCTTCCGGGATCACCACAGGCTCTCCTCTGACCGCTTCGCCGGGCCATTCGGCGAGGAGTTACAGCGGGCTGCTCACTCCGGGACCGACCAGCTGATCAGCTTCCTCTCGAAATTCTTCGTCTGGAAGGACCAGCCCTACCACACCAGAGTTCGAGCCCTTGTCAACAAGGCGTTCACGCCGCGGAGCGTGGAGCAGCTGAGACCACGCGTGCAGAATCTGGTGCGAGAGCTGCTCGAGAGCTTGCGGAGCCAAAACGTAACGGATTTCCTCGCTGATTTCGCGTTCCAAGTGCCCGTCATCGTCATCGCCGAATACATCGGCATCCCTGCCGAAGCGCGACAGCAGGTGCGGGCCTGGTCGGATGATCTCGGTGGGGTGATATTCGTTCGTGGCGACGACGCCGAGCGCATGCGTCGCGGCGAAGCCGCGATGAACGATCTCGTGGAATTCCTGCGCCCGATCGTCCGATCTCGACGCCAGCACCCTCAGGACGACCTCCTCACCGGCATGGTCCAGTCGGAAGAACGCGGTGACTTCCTTTCGGAGGATGAAGTCATCGCCAATGTGATTCTCATGGTCTTTGCCGGCCACGAGACGACCATGAACCTGATCGCCAACTCGATGATCGCTTTCGCAGACTGGCCGGACGAGTGGGCGCGACTCCAGCGTGGTCCGGAGTTGGTGGCGACCGCCACCGAAGAGGTACTGAGATATGACGGCCCGATTCGCGCGATGGCCCGATGGGCTACCGAACCGTTCGAACTGTCCGGCCAGAGCGTGCAGCGCGGCGATCGTGTCCTGCTGGCGCAGCATGCCGCCAACCGGGACCCCGCCGCGTTCAAGGATCCAGACCGGCTGGACATCGCCAGATGGCCGAATCGGCATGTGGCATTCGGCCAAGGGATCCACACCTGTCTCGGTGCTCCACTGGCTCGCCTGGAGACGCAGGAGGTCCTGCAATCCTTGACGTCCGAGCTGCGTGGCGTGGAGATCTTGGAAGAAGAACTGCACTACAACCCCAATATGGTCTCTCGAAGCCTTCAGCAATTACATGTGCGATTCCATAACCGATGATGGCTAGCGCAGCGCGAAGGATCTCCGCGGTCGTGAATCACGATCTCTGCGCGGGGGTGGCGATGTGCACCCAGCACGCCCCCGGCCTGTTCCACCTGGACGAAAACGGCCAATCGATTTTTGACGTGGGGGGGACAGGCGACTCGGAACAGATCCTGGAAGCCATCGATGCCTGTCCGATGACAGCCATTCGCGAAGTCGACGACGCCGATGAGGCTCGGTGACCGGGTATGCAACGGGGGCCGCGACCCCGATGGGGTGGGAGGACTCCGGACCTGAGCAGGTGGCAGCCGCCGTCTACCGCATACCGTTGCCCATGCGCGATGACGGATTGCGCGCAGTCAACGTCTATGCGATAGAGGCAGACGTTGGGCTTGTCCTCATCGATGCGGGCTGGGCATTGATCGAATCCCGGAAAAGACTCGAGCTCTCCCTCGGGACTCTGGGTTACCCGATCAGGACGGTTCGCCGCATCTTGGTAACCCATGCGCACCGCGATCATTACACGCTCGGAGTTGTGCTTCGCCGCGAGTTCGGCTGCCGGCTCGAGTTAGGTGAAGGCGAACGCCCCGCTATCGAGCGGCTGCTCGCGACCCCAACTCGCCTGGTCGAGCAGGTGGACCAGTTGCGCCGAGCCGGGGCAGAGGCTCTGGCTGATGCAATAGCCGCCAAGGCTCGTTCAACGGTCGAGTCCGACGAGTGGGAGCGCCCGGACGCCTGGTTGAAAGCCGGTTACGTCGACCTGGGATCTCGAGTATTACAGGTTCTCCACACCCCCGGGCACACGCAGGGCCACATGGTCTTCATCGACGCGGCAGCCGGCTTGATGTTCTCCGGAGACCACATCCTTCCCCACATCACTCCGTCGATCGGTTTCGAACCGGGCCCGACGAGGAACCCATTAGCGGACTACCTAGCCTCGCTCGATGCCGTCCGGCAGCTGCCGGACATGCGCATGCTCCCTGCGCACGGTCCCGTTCGGGAAAGCGTTCATGCGCGAGTCGATGAGCTGGTTATGCATCACGATGCCCGTCTTGCGGACACGATGCGCATCGTAGGTGAATCCGGCTCGATCACCGCCCTTGGCGTCGCCCGCCAGCTAACCTGGACACGCCGCTCCCGCCGGCTGGCAGAGCTGGACGAGTTCAACCAGATGCTGGCCATCATCGAGACGGCGGCTCACCTAGACCTCCTCGTGTCGACCGGTCGACTACTTGGATCCGCTGACGAGATCGCCCACTACGCCCTGGCGGCCGCTGCGAAGCGGGGCTCCGGCGAATGACCCACCCAACTACCCTCGAGGACCCCCGGCGCGAGGTCCGAATATTTCTGGCCGAGCAGCTTGCGCTGGGCGCCTTCAGGCCAAGCTGCGACAGCTGGCTGTCTGGATTCTCGGCGGAGTTCAGCCGGTCACTCGCCGAACGTGGCTGGCTTGGCATGACCTGGCCCTCACGCTACGGAGGTCATGAGCGCAGCGAGGTCGAACGGTTTGCCGTCACTGAGGAGTTACTTGCGGCGGGAGCACCGGTGGCCGCGCATTGGTTCGCTGACCGTCAGGTCGGGCCCGCCTTGCTGAAGCACGGGACCGAAGATCAGCGGCAGTCACTGCTTCCGGCGATGGCGCGTGGGGAATGTTTTGTGGCGATCGGGTTGTCCGAACCTGACAGCGGGTCGGATCTCGCGTCTGTGCGGACGACTGCCGCCCCCGTGGCCGGTGGCTGGAATGTGAATGGCACGAAGGTCTGGACAAGTCATGCTCAGCACTGTCAGTACATGCTGACATTGCTCAGGACCGCGCCGCACGACAATCTCGACCGGCACACTGGTCTCAGCCAGGTCCTGATCGACCTGACATCACCGGGCGTCAGCGTTCGCCCGATTCCACTTCTCGACGGGCATCCGCACTTCAACGAGGTGTCGCTGACCGATGTCTTCGTGCCTCACGAGCATCTTCTCGGGAAGGAGGGCGCCGGTTGGCAGCAGGTGATCTCCGAGCTTGCATACGAGCGCAGCGGCCCCGAACGCATCCTCTCGACTTTCCCCCTACTCGCGGAAGTCTTCCAGCGGGAGCATCACGCCGATGAGTTCATCGGCCCGCTCCTTGCCGAACTCATGACGTTGCGCCACATGTCTGTCGGGATCGCCCGACAAATCGAGCGCGGCTCGGCGCCCCCGGTGGAAGCGGCACTTGTTAAGGACCTCGGCACCCAATTCGAGAACCGCGTCATCGAGGTGAGCCGACTGATCGCAGCGGTGGAACCCGACGTGCGCTCCCCCGACACACTCGTTCGACTGCTGGCCGAGGCTGTCTTGCACGCGCCGGCATTCACCTTACGCGGAGGCACCAGCGAAGTTCTTCGCGGCATCGTCGCAAAATCGGTGGTCAGGTGAACACCGGCGCGATCGATGAGGCCGTTCGGCGCTCGGTCGGCACGGTGGACTCCCGCTCTGAAGAGGAGGCCCGCGACGCGTACGGGCGTCTGGTCGACGGCGGGTGGTCTCAGGTCGGGGTACCCGAGTCATTTGGCGGCGGTGGCGGCACCATCGCTGATGCGGCAGAGGTGACCGCAGCGGTGGCGCGATCGGGGATAGGGATGCCCATCGCGGAGTCCACCATGATTATGGGTTGGTTTGCCGAGGTCGCCGGTTTGGCGCTGCCCAGCACTGCTCGCTGCGTCATCCCGGTCGTGCCCTCTTCCGTTTTCTCGCGAGCATCAGACGGGCTGCTGACCGGCAGGGCGCCCCGCGTCGCCTGGGCCAGCTGGGCAACTCACCTGATGGTCCCGCTCCCCGCTGGGAACCAGCGGCTCATGATCGCGTGCGTGGAAGCATCGCAGGTGCGCCTGTGCGCGGGGACAAACCTCGCTGGAGAACCACGCGAGGACGTGTGGATCGACAGCGTCCAACCGTCCACCGTGAAGGTCCTCGACATTGAATACGCGAACTTCGTGGACGAACTTCTCGCCGTCGCCGCGCTGGCACGCTGCGTGCAGATGGCGGCAGTCATTCCAGAGCTCCTCACCATGTCGGCTCGATACGGCGCCGAACGCGAGCAATTCGGTAGACCGATCGCGGCCTTCCAGGCTGTCCAGCAGATGCTGTCCACGCTGGCCGCGGAGTCGGCCGCAGCGGCAGCCTCGGTCGATCTCGCCATCGCCGCATGGCGCGGCGGACCCCAGATGACCGCCGTAGCCGTTGCCAAGGCGAGATGCTCGAGTGCCGCTGGTGTTGCCGCCCGGGTGGCGCACCAAATCCACGGCGCGATCGGGCTCACCGAGGAGCATCATCTGCAGCGTTACACCCGAGCCCTGTGGGCATGGCGTGAGGAATATGGCGCGGAGCAGTTCTGGGCGCGGCGGCTGGCGGAGGCCTTCCGGCAAGAGAGCGGCACTCCATGGGAGCGGATCCTCGCCTTGACTGACCGCCGAGCACGTCTTGTCGCGCCGCGAGGGAGCGACGTCTGATGACTCGACCCGGCAAAAAGACCTTCACCGGAGGGCACATGAACCCCGTGTATGTGCATGGCACTGCGGTGCACAAGTCGTGGGCAGATGAGTCCGCGAGCCTCTCCGACCTGATTTACCGGGCGACGCAGGATGCGCTGACGGCGGCGGCCACAGATATAGACCAGATCGATTCGGTTGTTCTCTCGGCACACGACCTTGTCGATGGTCGATCGCTGTCGAGCATGGTGACCGCGCCGGCGGCCGGCGCCTATCTCAAGGACGAGGTCCGGCTCGGTGATGACGGAGCGATGGCCTTCGTCGTGGGCGCTGCTCGTATCCGGTGCGGGGAATCGCGGCGCTCGCTCATTGCCGCGTATGGACGTGCGAGCGAGGGTGACCAGGATCGAATCTCGAATGCACTCTTTGATCCGTTCTTCATGCGCCCACTCGCGCTGACCGAGCTCTCGGTGGCCGCGTTGCGGGCCGGAAGCGCGCTGGGCAACTATGCGGAGTACAGCATGTGGCGTGATCGTGCTTCGAGCCTTCGGGTTGCTCAAGCTGGTGGCCAGCCCGGCGCGCGGTCAGCTGCGCCATACCCGCTACTCGATGGGGAATTGCCCACCTGGTGCGACCTAGTGGCCGTCGCGGTACTTTCGGCAGACCCTGCCCCGGTGCGACTACGGGGGGTGGGAATGTCGACCGAGCCCTACCAAATCGGGGATCGCGACCTGCTCGCCCTTCCGGCACTTCGGCGGGCAAGCCGTCAAGCATTCGAAGCCGGCGAGCTAACCATCGAGGACGTGGACGTTCTCGAGGTCGACGGACTAACCTTGTTCGACGAGGCGCTGGCTCTCGAGGCCGTCGGAGCCGCAGCCACCGGCGCGGGCATGCGCGCGCTGGCCGAGCGTCGGGACGTGAACCCCGATGGCGGCTTCGCTGCTGGTTACTGCGCTCCCGCCATGGGCCTGGTTCGCATTTGCTCCGCGGCGACACGTCTCATGAGCTCAGGCGCGGTTGCGCTCGCGACGGGTAGTTCAGTCGTCGCGGCGCAGTCACAGACCGCCGTTGTTTTGGCGTCAGCGTGATGGCCCGGAAGACAACGCCTACCAGGCACCACCCACTCTCGAACGGAGCTGGTTGAAGTGACGAGCGGCACGCAAGATCAACCGGTGACCGGGCTGATGATCCCCGGACACTGGGATTTCCGGTACAACTACTTCGCCGGAGACGCCGCCAGCCGCTTCTTCCACGAGCTGGGGAATCGGCGCCTGATGGGCACGCGCTGCCCATCGTGTCAACGTGTACTTGTCCCAGCCCGCAGCTTTTGCGATGCGTGCTTCGTCGACACCACGGAATGGGTAGAAGTAGGCCAGCGGGGTCGCCTGGAAACTTTCACGATTCTCGCAACGAAATTCCCTGGACTTCCAGATCCACCGGTGGTTATCGGCTACGTCACGCCGGAAGGCGCCAGTACGGCCTTGCTCAACTTTGTCCTGGGCATAGATCTCGGCGATATCGATGCCGCAGCTGAGAAACTTCTGGGGCGGCCCTGGGTGAATGTTCGATTCCGCGATCAACTGGAAGGGAGAATCACCGACTTCTTCTTCGAGGTGGAGCAAGAGTGAACAGGCCAGCGGGTGCCGCGGCGATCGTGACTGGGGCGGCAGGTGGACTCGGGATGGCGATCGTGCGCCGTCTTGTCGAAGACGGGTTCGGGGTCTGCGCGGTGGATATCGATGAGCCAGGGTTGAGCCGCGTCGTCGAGCTCGCCCCATCCGGCGGCGTGTATCCGGTGACGGCGGACGTCACGGATGCTGCGGCGGTGGTGCGTGCCGTTCGCGAGACGGCTCGCTCTCTCGGACCGCCGCTGGTTCTCGTCAACAACGCAGGGATAACCGACAAGGCATCCAGGCTTCCCGCGTTGACAGACGAGCTGTGGCAGCAGGAGTTGGATGTTCACGCGACAGCCGCCTTCAGGTGGACGCGTGAGTGTTTTGCGGGCATGTGCGATGCGCGATGGGGTCGGATCGTCAACGTTTCCTCGGTCGCGGCCAGCCGGGGCGACTTTGCGCACGCCGCATACTCATCCGCGAAGGCGGCCCTGCTAGGCCTTACACGATCAACTGCTCTCGAGGGTGCCCGGTTCGGGGTGACCGCAAATTCTGTCCTCCCCGGAATGATCCGCACACCCGCATACGACCGCATCAGGCCCGACATCCGGTCGCGGGTCGAGGCACGTACCGCAATGAAACGCCCAGGTGAACCGGATGAGGTCGCGTCGGTCATCGCGTTCCTTGCTTCCGGGTCCGCTTCGTTCCTAACCGGGGAAGCGATCACGGTCGACGGGGGGCTGGGCCTTTTTGTTTTCTGACGTGATCTCTGAGCGCCGGTCCGGTTCAACCAGGGAGGCTTCCGCCCGTGAGTTTGCATGAGCTCGGCATTATTGGAGTCGGCCAGACGCCATACCGGCGTCGTCATGAAGCCTCGACCCCAGACTTGGTCCACCAGGCCGTTACCGAAGCGCTCCTCGACGCACGGATCGAGATGCGCGACGTCGATCTCGTTATTGGTGGTTTCGCGCCCGATGGACTAGCGGGTGAAAACTGTCCGGACAAGAGCTTTTTGCCAGCGGCGGGAGCCGTCGGACGCTGGAGCATGCGGATCAACACGGGCGGGACAACTGGAATAGCAGCCGCATATACCGCTATGGATCTGCTCGAGGGCGGCTTCGGGGATATCGCGTTGGCGGTCGGGGTCGAACGGATGGCACAGGCGGTCGACGTGCCGGCGGTGTTCAACTCCATCTTCGACCCGATCTACGAGCGAGACACCGGCTTGTCCACTATCTCGATGGGCGCGCTCCGGGCGTCGCGGATGATGATGCGTTGGGGGTACACCCAAGAGCAGTGGGCGCAGGTGGCGGTACGAAATTTCGAGCACGCAACTCGCAATCCATTGGCGCAGATCAACCGGCGAATCACCGTCGACGACGTGCTGGGTTCTCGACTGCTGTCCTGGCCGATCCGGCAGCTCGACGCCTGCCCTATCTCGGAAGGCGTCTGCGTGATCGTCTTGGCACGCTCGGAGGTTATCCAGGCAACGGGTCCTCCAGTTGCATGGGTACGCGGCCGAGGCTCGACCACGGATACCTACGCGATGGGGGATCGCTTCAACCGACCAGACGCTGACCTCGTGGACCTGCTCAGCCTGAGAACATCTGCTGCACGCGCCTTCGCGGCAGCCGGGATCAGCTCCGCCGCCCAGGCGGACGTGATCGAGATCCACGCGCCTTTCACCCATGCCGAGACCATGGCTTACGCACCACTGCGACTATGCGAGGCCAGCGAGGGCCCTGACCTGGTCGCCTCGGGCTTCGGAAGAGGTCCGACCGGCACCATCATCAACCCTTCAGGCGGTCCCCAAGCCGCGAACCCGGTCGGCGCCACCGCGCTAGTTCGGCTAGCCGAGTGCGCGCTTCAGGTGCGCGGAACAGCCGATGAGCGCCAAGTCGGCCCGGTCTCCATGGCGGTTGCCACCGGTCAAGGAGGTGCGAGTCAGTTCTCGACGTGCACGGTGCTGACGTCCACGTAACTCTGACCGCCGAGTGTCGGCGGGTGCATCAACGCTAGCGTTGACAGGCTCGCCCATCCGGCATTCAATATCTGGTGACGCGCTCGAGAGGATTTGCATGACCATCCTTCAGTCCCCACTCACCACGGCGACCGCGGTTTTCTCGGCATGGTTGGAGAGATTCGGTACCGCCCTCGAGGGCGGGGATACCGCGGGCGCCGGCAACTGTTTCGTTGCGGATGGGTACTGGCGCGACATCCTTGCCTTCACCTGGTCCTACCGAACCTTCGCTGGGCCGGCCGGGATCGCGCAGGCGCTCGGGAACGTCCTTGCCGATGTCCAGCCGCACTCGTTTCGCGTGTCACCTGACCGGCTTGCCCCAAGACGCATGCGCCGTTCGGCTCGCGAGGTCGTCGAGGGTTACTTCGACTTCGAAACGAAACTGGGCCGTGGGGCCGGCTTTGTGAGGCTCGTTCTCAACGAGACGACGCCGGAGGATTCCAAAGCCTGGCTATTCCTGACCACCATGCAGGAACTGCGTGGCCACGAAGAAGCCGTCGGTGATCATCGTCCAACCGGTGTCGAGCATTCGACGAACTTCGCAGGACCGAACTGGCTTGACCAGCGGATCGAGAGCAGCAAATTCAGTGATCGCGACCGTCCAGTCCTCATCGTCGGCGGCGGTCAGTCCGGCCTCGCACTCGGCGCAAGACTCCGTGCGTTCGGTGTTGATGCTCTGATCGTGGAAAAGAACGACCGCATCGGCGACAACTGGCGGAATCGGTACCATTCCCTTACTCTGCACAATGAAGTTTGGGCTAATGGCCTTCCATACATGCCGTTCCCTCCGACGTGGCCCACGTTCCTCCCGAAGGACAAGCTTGCCGGGTGGTTGGAGGGCTACGCGGAGGCCATGGAACTCAACGTATGGACCGGGACGGAACTGATAGGAGCCGCGTTCGATCAGGAAGCCCAGACCTGGACGGTCCAACTAAAGCAGTCCGACGGAGCGCAGCGAGAGCTACGCGTCCGGCATGTGGTGCTCGCGACCGGAGGGGTCAGCGGAGTACCCAATCTGCCCTCGCTGCCGGGCCTCGACATATTCGACGGCGAAGTCATCCATTCCGGCGGCTTCGGCAGCGGAATCCCGTACCAGGGCAAACGTGCGATCGTTATCGGCACTGGAAACAGTGGGCACGATGTTGCTCAGGACTTGCACGACAATGGCGCCGCCGACGTAACTATCGTCCAGCGCAGTCCGACCTGTGTCGTGAGTCTTGTACCTAGCGGGACCATGGTCTATGCCGTCTACTCGGAGGGCCCCGCGGAAGACATCGACCTGATCACCGCAGCGATCCCGTATCCGGTGCTGCAGGAGACCTATCAGTGGCTGACCAAGAAGACGTGCTCGCTCGACCGGGACCTTCTCGACAGACTTGAAGCCGTTGGGTT
Source organism: Mycobacteriales bacterium (assembly GCA_035533475.1). Taxonomy (NCBI): domain Bacteria; kingdom Bacillati; phylum Actinomycetota; class Actinomycetes; order Mycobacteriales; species Mycobacteriales bacterium. The sequence continues at coordinate 45,089 of DATLTS010000022.1, forward strand.
CGAGATCGACATGGGGCCGGACGACACAGGCTTCCATATGAAATACCTCCGGCAAGGTGGGGGGTATTACATCAACGTGGGTTGTTCCGACCTCATTGCCGAAGGCAAGGTCCACCTTCTCCACGCCCGAGATATCGCCGAGTTCACCCCCGGCGGATTGCGCCTCGCGGACGGCCGGATCATCGCTAGCGACCTTGTAGTGCTTGCCACTGGATACGAGAACCTACAAGAGGGCATACGTCGGATATTCGGTAGCGACGTAGCGGACAAGGTGGGCCCCGTGTGGGGTTTTGATAGCGACGGGTTCCTAAAGAACATGTGGACGCGGACCCCTCAGCCTTCCTTCTGGATCATGGGTGGTGCCCTCATGGAATGCCGCCTATGGTCCAGATTCCTTGCCCTGCAGATCAAGGCGGATCTAGAAGGGATCGCCACGACCCCCTGCTTGAATTAGGGAGAAGACCCCAGCCGCCTGAGGTCGAGCAGCAGGGGTCAACCGTGCGGTCGTAGGGCCTCTCCTAAAGCCTCGCGGGTTAGGCCCTCGCGCTTCACCCTCCAGCCATGCGCCTCCCGATCCCAAGTGGCGGGAGTCAGTCCCTCGGCGCGAAGCTTGTATTTCTCGACCTTCGCCGTCGGAGTGCGGGGCAGGTCGTCCACAATGTCGATATAGCGCGGGACCATGAAGTACGGCATTGTTGTTGAGCAGTGCTGCAGAAGCTCCTCCGGGGTCATGCTTTCCCCCTCACGGAGAATGACCAGCACCCGCACTTCGTCTTCACCGATCCCGGACGGAGCCGCCACGGCGACCGCCTCGGAAACAGCCGGATGCTGTGTCACGAGGGATTCCACCTCGAACGAGGAAATGTTTTCGCCGCGACGGCGCAGCGTGTCCGTCGCGCGGTCTTCGAAATAGAAGTGGCCGTCCGTGTCCACCCGACCGCGGTCCCCCGTGTGGAGCCACAGGTTCCGCCAAGCACGGATCGTTTGCTCCGGCATACCTACGTACCCAGACCCGACGAGGAACGGAAGCTTTGGGCGGACAACGAACTGCCCCGACTCGCCAGCTGGGACTTCGTTGTCGTAGTCATCGACCACTCGGACCTCGTAATACGGGCTGGCCCGGCCACAAGATCCGGCCCGGTAGGCGTCAGTCACCCCTCGCCAGATGGGCAGCCCCGCCTCGGTCGAGCCGTACACGGTCGTCACCCGGCAGCTAAATCGCTGCTCGAGCTCATCATGACTTTCCGCCGGATCGGGCACCGCATAGACGGTGCGAATCGAGGCTTTCGCGTCATCTTCTCGCGCGGGTTTTGAGAGCAGCATGTTGCATATACCACCGACTCCGACGAAGTTAGTGATCCCGTGGGCGCGCACTTCGTCGGCAAATGTCGAGATCGAGAGCCTCGGCGCCAAGCGCATCATTCCACCGCAAACAAGCGTGGCTATCGTGAGGAATTTCGCGCCCATATGGAAGAAGGGCATGAAGTTGAACACGACGTCGTCGCTCGCAAGCCCGTTGACCTCGGCGTACATGTAGCCATACGCGGCTAGATAATGGTGACTGAGGAGCACCCCTTTGGACGGTCCGGTGGTTCCTGACGTAAAAATGATGCCAGCGGTAGTGTGGTGCGCTGGCCGGCTCGAGGGGGCGAACGCGGGGCCGTCGCTCAGCAGCGAGGAGAAGTCGTGCCTGCGTAGCGAGCCGGCGCCGATCTCGGCCGGCCCCCTGACAACCAGCGTCTCGAGCATGGTGGCGTCGGCTTCTATGGCCGTTATCCTGCTGGCATATGCGGCATCAACGACGGCGACGGTCGCCCCACTTGTAGTGAGCTGATGCCGCAATAGGTCCCCGAGGTAGGCAGTGTTGATCGGAACTTCCACCGCGCCCAGCTTTGCCAGCGCGAACCACAGAGTCAGGTAATCCGGTGAGGTGTCCATGAGAACGGCGACGTGGGTGCCGGTCGAGATACCGAAGGCCTGCAGGTTCCCTGCCATACGATCGACGGCTTCGTCGAATGTGCCGAGCGCATAGCGCTCCTCGCCCCACGTGAAGAAAGTTCTAGCGGCATCCTCGGCGGCTCGCGATTCCAGCAACGCGACCATGCTGACGCTTTCGGGCGCCACGTCCCGCAGGTAAATCGTCGTCACGACCAACCTCCAGAAGGTCCCTTCGGCACCGCTAGCGGCCGATCAACCGTCGCTTCCATTGGCCGTGTCCTTGCCTTTTGGATCGCGGAAAGCGATAGATCCGGCATCCACCAGACGCGCAATCTCAGCAGCAGTCCGTCCGAGCTCACGTAGGATCTCCTCGGTATGTGCGCCCGACACAGGGGGCGGTGCGAGGCGAGCAGGAGGCCCGCCGTCGAATCGCGGAGCTACCGCCGGCTGAGTAACCCCACCGATATCGATGTGCAGACCCCGTGCGCGGTTATGGGGGTGTTCCCGAGCCTCAGCGAAGGTGAGGACGGGAGTCAGACAAGCATCGCTATCCGCGAAGCGCCGTTCCCAGTAAGCCCGGTCCTGGGTGGCGAAGATGCGCTCCAGCTCCGGCCCGAGTGCGCGGACGGTCGAAGGCTTATCTCGATCGTGAGTTGCTGGATCGAGATTCAGGCCTCTGAGAAGGGCCGCATAAAACTTGGGCTCCAGAGCTCCTACGGCGACGTATTGCCCGTCCCGTGTCTCGTACGTCCGGTACCACGGCAGGCTGCCATCGAACGCATTGGTGCCTCGCGCGCCCCAGTCACCGCTGGCGATCATTCCCCACGTCGCGGCGGTCAAGGAAGTCACGCCATCAATAATCGCCGCATCCACGATCCTGCCGCACCCGGACTGGCTCCGCTCAACTAGGGCCGCCAGGACCCCAAGCACCAGGAACAGGCCTCCGCCGGCATAATCTCCCAGCAGATTCAGGGGGACAGGGGGTGGCTGGGTGGGCACCCCCATCGCATGCAAGGCGCCGGTGAGACCCACGTAGTTGATGTCATGGCCGGCGGTTGCCGCGAGGGGGCCCTCCTGGCCCCATCCGGTCATCCGGGCGTAGATGAGCCGCGGATTCAGTCGGCGGTATCTGTCCGGACCAATGTCCAGGCGCTCGGCGACGCCCGGCCGCATGCCTTCTATCAGCACGTCGGACTCGGACACCAGGTCATCGAGTACTTTTCGTGCGGACTCCTGCGTCAAGTCCAGCCGGATACTGCGCTGACCACGACGGCGCGGATCCCGGTCAGGCGGTACAGAGGTCCACGACGGCACGGTCCGATCCACGACAATGACCTTGCACCCGAGATCAGCGAGCAACATGGCCGCATAGGGTCCGGGTCCGAGCGATGCCAGGTGCAGAACGCGGGTCCCAGCGAGCGGCGGGGGGGAAGAGGAGGCCTGCGGGCTCACGACGTGTCGCCGCTCCGATCGGCGAACGCGCGGAAGGCTTCCAGAGCCTCGGGGCGGCGGTAACTTGCTGCCGTCACCTCCGCCTCCCAGGCGAAAGCTTCGGCGAGCGGCAGATGTTGACCTTCGTAGACCAGCCGCTTCGTCATGGACACCGCCCATGGGTCGAAGCTGGCGATGGTCCGAGCCCAGTCCATCGCGGTCGGGATAACGCCGGAGTCTTCGACCACGGCCTGCACCAGCCCCATCGCAGCAGCTTCTTCCCCAGTGACGTACTTCGAAAGCAACAGGAGCTCGAGCGCCTTGCTCGCGCCGATCAGCCTCGACAGCCGCTGGCTCTGCTGCGCACCCTGAACCACATTGCGACGCAGCCCCGAGGGCCCCATTGTCGCGCCTCGCCCGGCAACCCGAAGGTCGCATGCGAGGGCGAGCGCGAAACCCCCGCCGACCGCGTACCCGGAGATTGCGGCAATGAACGGCTTCCAGATCGGCCATGGCCGAGGGACAGGCGGCGGTCCCGTCCCGTCGGGGCCAAAGGCATTTCCGGCGATATACCCATCGATCGAGCCGCCTGCCGAGAACGCCCCGGCACCCTCCCCGGTGATGACCGCGACGCGAATCTCGTCATCGTGTTCGACTCTGGAGTAGGCATCGGTCAGTTGCTCCCGCATCGCTGCGTCCACGGCGTTACGCTTTGCCGCATTGGCGAGCGTGATGGTGGCCACGTGATCAACCACGGCGAAGTCGATTCTGCCCATCAGCTCTCCTGACCGACCGGGGTCGGGGGGCTCGTGCGCTGGAGCTTGCTGTGCAACTGCACGCCAAGGATCAGTTCCGCGAGGGCGCCCGCGTCGATCAGGGCAGGAAGATCGACTCCGGTCGCGATCTCCATCCGTTGGAGGATGGCCACCAGATCCTCGGTGACAACATTGCCCCCCTCGCCGACGAAACCCTGATCGACGCTCGCGGGCTCGCCACCCACCCCTCCGAGACTCGCGTCGACGGTGCCAGCTCCGAAGGCGATGGCCGTGAGCGCATTGGCGATGCCGCAACCGCGGTTGTCATGGAAATGCGCCACAAACCGCAGGTCCGGCCATGTGGTCGTCGCCTCGTGAAACAGACTCGCCACAGATCTCGGATCGGCAACCCCTGTCGTGTCCCCGAGCATGATCCGACCTATCCCGATCGAACGACCCCACTCCACCAGGGACAGAACGACGTCGCGGTCCACGGCCCCTTCGATTGGACAGCCGAATGCCGTTGCCACTCCGAGCAATGGCTGGATCCCAGCGGCGTTCAGTGTATCGGCCATGCGCGCCACTTCGACTCGGTGAGCGGAATGGTCCTTGTGCAGGTTGACCAGATTATGGGACTCGCTCGCGGAAAAGGGTATGCCGCAGATATCTATCGGGCGCAACCGGTTGTGGGCATCGACTGCACGATCGGCCCCCCGGGCATTGGCGGCCAGCACCCGTACCCGGACGGGTTCAGCTATCGACGCCAGCACGTCTTCCGCATCCGCGAACTGTGGCGTCACCCGTGGCGATACGAGCGACGTCACATCGATCTCTCGCACCCCCGCGCGCACCACAGCCTCGAGAACCCTGAGCTTTTCACCGAGTGCCAACACCGTCGGCCATCCTTGAAGACCGTCCCGGAACCAGGTCTCGCAAACCTCCACCGCCATCGTTCTGCGCGTAGCCCGCGGCCAGTCACTTAGCACAGGTCGGCTGTCGTCCATTAGGTCTGGACGCTCCTTGGTTTCGAGCAGCGCTTCCACTTCCCTGAGCTAGCGTCCAAGGTTATCAACATGGGCGTTGACGGTCAACGCTTAGTCAACGCATACGTTGACGCGCTGCAAAGGGAAGGGTACGGTGGGTTGGGCTTCTAGACCGCTCCCTGGAGAGCTGTGTTCGATCTCGACTTAACCGATGCGCAGCGCGACCTGGTCTCCGCCGTAGAGTCGGCGTGCGGGGGCTTCGCCGACGACTACTGGACAGCGCACGATCAAGGCCACCTGTTCCCGCACGAGTTCTTTGCGGCCATGGTCGAGCTCGGCATCGTCGGCATGCTGGCTCAGCCGGAATACGGTGGGGGCGGCGGATCCATCGAGGATGCTGCCTTGGCGCTGCAGGCTATTGCGGCGAGCGGTGCCGGGATCAATGGGTGCTCCGCGATTCACCTGTCCATGTTCGGCTTCCATCCTGTTGTGCGTTGGGGAAGTCCCGCGCTTCAAAAGAAGTACCTCCCTCGGGTGGCAGCCGGAGAGATCCACGTCTCTTTCAGCATCACCGAACCAGATGCGGGTAGCGACACTGGGCGCATTTCGACCCGGGCGGAACGCACTACGGACGGCTGGCTGATTCGCGGCAGAAAGGTCTGGATGACGAAGGGGCTGGAGTCTTCGGCGGCCTTGGTGCTCGCGCGGACGAGCGGGATCGGTGAAACCCCACGGCCGATCGACGGGTTGTCACTGTTCGTCGTAGATCTTGATCCGAATTACGTGCAAATACGGCCTATCGACAAGATGGGTCGTAACGCCGTCGCGAGCTGCGAAGTTGTGTTCGACGGCCTCCCTGTTCCAAGTGAGAATCTTGTCGGTGAAGTCGGGAAGGGCTTCTACCATCTGCTCGACGGCCTTAACCCTGAACGTATCCTGGTCGCGGCAGAGGCCGTGGGCTTGGGCCGGGCGGCTCTCGCAAGAGCGAGCAGCTACGCGAGAGATCGGGTGGTCTTCAACCGTCCGATCGGGCAGAACCAGGGAATCCAGCATCCATTGGCCGATGCCCACATGCAACTGCTCTCGGCTGGGGCGATGGTCCGGGTGGCGGCGCGCCTCTATGACAAGGGGGCATCCTGTGCGGCCGAAGCAAATACCGCCAAGTTTCTGGCCGGACGGGCGGCGTTTTTTGCCTGTGATCGAGCCCTTCAGACCCACGGCGGCATGGGGTACGCCGTCGAATTCCAGGTAGAGCGCTTCTTTCGCGAGTCCCGCTTGCTGCGGATCGCCCCTGTCAGTGAGGAGCAGATTCTGAATTACATCGCTGAACGGGAGTTGAGACTGCCCAGATCCTACTGACCTCCATCATCTGCCCTCCCATCGGCACCATCGGTGTCTAGTCGGTCGTCAGACGTCTTGAGCAATACAGTCAACATGGCCTGCAGCATCTGCAGGCGACACTCGAGATTTTGGTGCAAGGTGGCCAGAGAAGGCAGCCCGAGCGAGCGCCACTGCTTGGGGCGAGGCTGCGGTCAGTTCTTCAAGCAATCGTTGCACGGCCTTTCCCAATTCGGCGTGCGGCGACACCTCTGTAACGAGCCCTGCGTGCAACGCCTCGTCCGCCCCAAGTCGCTTGCCCGTGAGCATCATCTGGAGCGCCATTTTTGCTGGGATTGAGTTGAGCAGCGGGATGGTGATCATGTACGGCCAAGGCCAACCCTCGCTTCCGGAAGGTTCCGAGCGGTTGATCGTGAGCCTTCCGGCAGATCCCTGACGGTTGGTGACGACAGCGTCCACTGCGCCGCCTCTCTGGAGACGGACCCTGCTACAGTCAGTTATCAACGTCCACGTTGACTAGTGACCTGTGATCGAGGCGGCCAGCAGTGAGCGTGCAGCGGGGGGATGAACTGTGGGCTCCGCCGGCGCAAAGACGGCGAGAGGCTCGGATCACAGACTTCATGCGGTGGCTCGCCGACCGACACGGCGTGCATACCGCGGAGTATGAGGATGTTTGGCGTTGGTCGGTCGGCGACCTCGAACAATTCTGGTCGTCATTCGCCGAGTGGGCTCGAGTACGGTGGCATACCGAACCCGGATCAGCGCTAACCGATCGAACGATGCCCGGCGCTCGATGGTTTCCCGGTGCTCGCCTGAACTATGCCGAGCATCTCCTCTTCCCCCCGGGTGCGGACGCCCCCGGCGACCTCGCGGTGATCTTTGCGCGCGAAGACGGCCTGAACCGGGAGCTATCACGGCGGGAGCTTCGCGATGAGGTGGCCGCGGTGGCGGGTTGGTTGCGAGCTCAGGGCGTATGCCCCGGAGACCGGGTCGCCGGGTTGCTACCCAACTGCCCGGAAGCCCTAATCGCCATGATCGCGACCACCGCCATAGGTGCCATCTGGTCATCGTGCTCCCCAGACTTCGGCCCGCGAGCGGTGGTCGACCGCTTCGCGCAGATCCAGCCAACGATCCTGATCGCCGTGGACGGGTACCGATACGGCGGCCGGTCATTCACGATCCTCGACCGGATCCAAGCGCTTTGCGACGAGCTGCCGTCGTTGCAGGCCACGGTACTGCTACCCTACCCGGACGCCAATGCGGCCCTGCCGGGCGCCACCACGTGGGCTGATTTGCTTACCTCGCCAGCCTCAATTGCTTTCGAATCGATGCCTTTTGACGCGCCCCTTTGGATCCTCTATTCCTCGGGGACCACCGGGCTTCCAAAGCCGATCGTGCACAGCCACGGCGGCATCCTCCTCGAGCACATGAAGCAACTCGCTCTGCACCTGGATATCGGGCCGACCGATCGCTTCTTGTAACTACTCAGCCGCCCGCTCAGGCGATGGCGGGGATCCAGGGCCCACTGTCGTGGAGCATGCGTAGGACGGCCAGAGCTGGTTGGCCTTGTTTGCGGGCGGTGTCGAGGTAGGAGCGCAGCCGGCAGAAGGCTTTCGCG
>DATLTS010000023.1 GCA_035533475.1 Mycobacteriales bacterium
GGGCGAACACGGCATCCGGGTGAACGCCGTCGAGCCGGGATGGGTGATGACGAACATGAGCGCGCCGATGATGGACGACCCGGCCGCGGTGAAGTACTACACGGACCGGATCGCGATCCACCGGGCCGCCCAGCCCGAGGAACTCGCGGGCGCGATCGCGTTCACGCTGTCCGCCGACGCCAGTTACCTGACCTGCGCGACCATGCTCGTGGACGGTGGCTTCATCGTGAACGCCGAGCTGTAGCAAGGAGGTACCTGATGCAGGATTGCCTGGATTCCGCGCCGATCCTGGCGGTGGCCCGGGAGCGGGTCAGGCAGCAGTATGGCGCCGCCATCGGCCGTCCGCCGGCGGAGCTGATCACTCCCGCCCTGGTGCTCGACATCGACGCCGCGCAGCGCAACATCGACCACATGGCGGGCGAACTGCGGCGGATGGGCCCGGTCACCATCCGGCCGCACTACAAGACACACAAGAGCCCGGATCTCGCGTGGCGCCAGGTCCAGGCGGGCGCGGGCGGGCTGTCGATGGCGACGGTGTGGGAGGCGGTCGTTCTCGCCGACGCCGGCCTGGACGACCTGTTCGTGGTCAACACCGTGTCACACCCGGCCAAGATCCGGGTACTCGCCGGGCTCGCCCGGGACCACCGGATCCTCGTCGCGGTGGATGAGGCGCCGAACGCCGCCGCCCTGTCAGCGGCGGCCACGGCGGCCGGATCCACACTCGGGATCATGATCGAGGTCGACACCGGGATGGACCGGTGCGGGACCGACGACGCGCAGCAGGCCCTGGCGCTCGCCCGGCGGGTGAGCGCGCTCCCAGGACTGCACCTCGAAGGAGTCACCGGCTACGAGGGACATTGCTCGCTCACGATCGACGATGATCTGCGCCACGAGAAGCAGCGCGCCGCCATGACGCTGTTCACCGGCGTCGCTGACACCCTGGGGGCGCACGGCTTCGGCTGCCCGATCCGGTCGGCGGGCGGGATCGCGACCTGGCGCTGGACCGCGGGGTTCCCCGGGCTCACCGAGATCCAGGCCGGAAGCTACGTGGTCATGGACAACTACCACGGCCAGATGGCGCCCGGCTTCGAGCATTCCCTGACGATCCAGGCGAGCGTCATCAGCCGGCAGAGCGGCAAGGTGATCGTGGATGCCGGCAACAAGTCGGTCTACGGCCCGGCTGACGTGACGGTCGTGGGCCACGACGAGCTCAGGTTCTTCCGGTTCGACGAGGAGCACGGCATCTTCTCCGCGCCGGACGGCACAACGCTGGCGGTCGGTGACCCGGTAGCACTGGTGCCCGGGTACTCACCGTCCACCGTGAACTGCTATGACGCCTTCCACGTCGTCCGGGACGGGGCCGTCACCGATATCTGGCCCGTCATTCCCCGAGGTCCCGGGCATCACGGGCTCGCTGGCCTGCCCGGGGAGGCATACTGAGGCACAGGTGAGCGAACGCTCAGGCGCTTGACGAATGCGCACAGCTGCGGAAATCATCGATGCGAGCCCCGGGAGGCCGAATGCCAGCGCAGCCTGAACCTGCCGCGCAGGTCCCGCCTGGGCAGGTCCCGCCTGGGCAGGTCCCGCCCGATCCCGGGCTGAGCGGCGCGGCGGTCATCGTGACCGGCGCCGGCAGCGGCATCGGGGCGGCCACCGCGGCCGCGCTCGGGGACGCCGGCGCGTCCGTGGTCCTGGTCGGGCGCCGCCCGGAGCCCCTGGAGGAGGTCGCGGCGAAGGTGCGTGCCGGCGGCGGGCAGGCCCTGTGCGTGCCGGCCGACCTGGCCGACAGCGCCAGCCCGCAGCACATCGTGGCGGCCTGCGTTGACGCCTACGGCCGGGTCGACGGGCTGGTCAACAATGCCGCGGTGGTGCGCCACAAGCCGCTCGGCGAATGGGACACCGACGGGTTCGACGAGCACATCGCCACCAACATCCGGGCACCGTTCTTCCTGATCCAGGCAGCACTGCCGGCCCTGCGCGAGTCCGGCGTGCGGGCCGTGGTGAACATCAGCTCGTCCTCGGGCACCCTGCACCGCGTGGGGCAGTCGGTGTACGGGATGACAAAGTCGGCACTGGACTACCTGACCCGTACCCTGGCTGGCGAGCTGGCACCGCTCGGGATCCGGGTCAACTGCATCGCGCCCGGGCCCATCGACACCCCCATCCACGCGACCTGGGCGGACGACCTGGAGGAGGCCTACCGCTGGCTGGGCAGCCAGGTCCCGCTCGGCCGGATCGGCCGCCCGGAGGAAGTCGCGCAATGGATCGTGCTGCTGCTGAGCCCGGTTGCGTCCTTCCTGACTGGTGCCGTCATCCCGCTGGACGGCGGCCAGGTGATAGATCGAGAGTAGAAGTGCCGGCCTCCCAGTGGCCGGCGGGTGCCGGAGTGTGATGGAGGTGACCGTGGCCGAAGGCGTGGACGTGGGCAGGTCTACAGCGGAGGAGCTGCTGCTCCGGGTCGCCTGGTTCTATTACAAGGACGAGCTGACCCAGGATGAGATCGCGCGGCGGCTGTCGGTGTCGCGGGCGTCCGTAGGCCGCATGCTGGACCGGGCGCGCAAGGTCGGCCTGGTCTCGATCAACCTGAACGCGGACCATCTCGACGCGTTCGAGGTCAGCAGCCGGCTCCGGCGGGCGTTCGGCCTGACCGAGGCGCTGGTCGTGCCGGACCACGAGAAGGAACCCGCCGACCGCCACGTGCTGAACTCCCGGCTCGGGCTCGGCGGAGCGCAGTTCATGAGCACCCACCTGCGGCCGGGCGGCTCGCTGGGGGTCGGCTGGGGCGACACGGTCTCCCGCGTCATCACCTCGGTCAACTTCGGCGCCGTCGGCCCGGTCCACATGGTGACCCTCACCGGCGGCGTGGACGGTTACCTGCAGACCATCCTGTCCTCCAAGGGCGACGGCGGCCCGGAGCCCGAGGCGACGACCGCGACGATCATCCCGGCGCCGATCGTGGCCTCCACGCCACGGCTGGCCGCCGCGCTCAAGGCCGAGCCCGCGATCCAGCAGGTGCTGCGGCAGGCGTGCGGCGTGGAGCAGGCGATCGTCGGCGTGGGCACGCCGGCAACTGACGCGACGATCGTCGAGATGGGATACCTGGGGCCCGAGGACGTCTTGCGCCTGCGCGACCTGGGGGTCGTGGGTGACATCCTCGGCCAGTTCTTCGACGCCGACGGCACCGTGGTCAGCCTGCCCATCCACGACCGCAGGATCGGGATCGAGCTGTCCGACCTGGCGTCGATCCCCAAGGTCGTCGGTGTGGCCGGGGGCCTGCACAAGACCGAGGCCATCCTCGGCGCCCTGCGCGGGGGGTTCCTCGACGTGCTGGTCACCAACGAGCTCGTGGCGCTGCGCCTGCTGGAGCTGGAACACGCCTGAGCCCGGCATCCGGTATCGGGCGAAATTCCCGGTCAGGCCTTGCCACCAGCTCCGATCCGGGCTGATACTTCTTCCACGCGAGCAGATGCGCAATAGGTGAGCGAATGCTCCGAGTGGAGGGAGGCACCGTTGCTGGCGACCGTGCCCCGACTCAGCGCCGGAGTGATCACCGCGGACCTGACCAGGCTGGGCGCGGAACTGGAGATCCTGCGCGGCAAGGCGGCCTGGGCCCATGTCGATGTGATGGATGGCGTGTTCTGCCCGCAGCTGACGGTCGGCCCGGCCTTCGTCGCTGCGGCCGCCTCAACGGGCGTCCCGGTGGACGCGCACCTGATGGTGGACGAGCCACGCAGGCTGCTGCCCGACATCGCCGCCGCCGGTGCCTCCATCATCACCGTGCATGCCGAGGCCACCCGCCATCTGCACCGCACCATGCAGGAGATGACCGACATCGCAGGTGAGCCCCGGTCCTTCCTGCGCGGCGTCGCGATCAATCCGGGCACGCCCGTGCAGGCGGTCGAGCCGGTGCTCGAACTCGCCGATCTCGTGCTGGTGCTGGCCGTCAACCCTGGCTGGCCGGGCCAGGTCCCCGCGGCCAACACGCGCCGCCGGGTCGATGCCGTCCGCGAACTGGCCGCGCGCTGCCAGGCCGACGTCCTGGTCGGTGTGGACGGCGGGGTCACGCTCGGCAACGCCGCGCAGATCGCCGGCTGGCGGCCGGACGTCATCGTGAGCGGCAGCGCGATCTTCGACCGTCACAGCCCAGCGCGCAACCTCGACCTGCTGATGCAGGCGCTGCTCAGCTCCGCGCCCACCGCGGGCCCGATCCAGGAGGTAGCACATGGCAAGCAGTAACGGCGGGCGGATCGTGCCGCCACCGGTGCCCATGACGATCACCCAGATCGCGGTCGTCGTCGCCGACATCGAGGCCGCCCTGCGCTCCTACACCGAGAACCTCGGCTGGGGCCCGTGGAGCGTGTTCGACTACAAGCCGCCGCTGCTGCACGACACGGTCGTGCGCGGCCAGCCGGTGGACTTCCGCATGATCGGCGCCGAGACCTCGGTCGATGGGCTCGGGTTCGAGCTCATCCAGCCGGTGAGCGGCCCGAGCATCTATCAGGAGTTCCTCGACACCCACGGCGAAGGCGTCCAGCACATCGCCTGCATGAAGCACTCGGTGCAGGACAGCCAGGCGCTGAAGGATCACTGGCGCGAGCGTGGTGCGGAGATCTTGATGGGCGGCCGGATCGGGGAGTCCATCGAGTTCTACTACCTGGACACCTCGCCAATGCTGAAGTTCGTCCTCGAGTCCGGCAGCGGGCACGCCATCGACCTAGAGCCCACGTACATCTTCCCGTGAGCCGTCCAGCCCCGGTCCGCGTCCTGGTGATCGGCGACCCCTACATGCCCGCATCCGTCTACGCCGGGCCCCTGGCCGGCCTGGGCGACGAGGTGACGGTCTCCTCGCTCCAGCTTGAGGAGCTCACGGGCGCGCCGCCGCGCACCGAGTCGGAGTACCGGCTGCGGGAGTACATGGGCGATCCGGCTGAGATCGCGCTGGCTGTGGCGGGACACGATGTCCTCGTCGTGCACGGCGCGGCGGTCAGCGCGGAGGTGCTCGACGCCGCCCCGCTGCGGCTGGTGTGCTGCGCCCGCGGCGGGCCGGTGAACGTGGACGTGGCCGCGGCGACCGACCGGGGCATACCGGTGGTGAACACGCCGGGGAAGAACGCGGAAGCCGTCGCGGAACTCACGATCACCTTCGCCCTGCTGCTGATCCGGGGAGTACCGCGGGCCAGCCGTCACCTGCTCGACGGGGGTGGCTTTGCGGAGTCGGTGTTCGAGGGGCGGGAGTTCTTCGGCCGCGAGGCTGCCAGCGTCACCATGGGGCTGGTCGGCCTCGGCCATGTCGGCCGGGAGGTAGCGGTGCGGGCGCGCGCGCTCGGCTTCCAGCTTGTCGCCCATGACCCGCAGATCGAGGCGCCGGCCGCCCACGGCGTCGACATGGTGCCGCTGGATGAGCTGCTGGCGCGATCGGAGATCGTGTCGCTGCACGCACGCGCCACGCCGCAGAACCAGCACCTGTTCTCCGCTGCCCGGTTCGCGCAGATGCGTCCCGGCGCCTATTTCATCAACACGGCGCGGGAGTCACTCGTGGACGAGTCGGCGCTGCGTGACGCGCTGACACGGGGCGTTCTCGGGGGCGCCGCACTGGACGTGCTGGAGCGGCCACCCGCCGGGTCCAGCCATCCCCTGCTGAGCGCGCCCAACGTCCTGGTCACCCCCCACATCGGTGGTGCCACCACCGAGACGCTGGCCAGGGGGGCGCGGCGCGCGGTGGCTGCGGTGGCCGCCCTGCTGGCCGGGCGCGAGCTCGCCGACGTCGTGAACCCACAGGTCCTGCACGCGGGAAGCGCAGCGACATGACCGGCCGTTACCTGCTGGCCATCGACGCGGGCACCGGCAGCTGCCGGGCCGTGCTGTTCACCGACGCCGGGGAGCAGGTCGCGGCATGCATGCGGGAGTGGGCGCACCACGAGCCGCCGGACGCACCCGGTGGCCAGGACTTCGACACCGAAGCCGGCTGGAACGCCATCGCCGCCTGCGTGCGGGGCGCGCTGGGGGAGGCTGGCGTGGGCGGGAAGGACGTCGCGGCGGTCGCGGCCACCAGCATGCGCGAGGGTGTGGTCATCTATGACCGGGCCGGCCGCGAGATCTGGGCCTGCCCGAACGTCGACAGCAGGTCCGCCGCCGAGGCGGGCGACCTGATCCGTGAGGGTGCCGCCGAGAAGATCTACGCTGAGGCCGGCGACTGGGTGTCCATCACCACCCCGGCGCGGCTGCGCTGGCTCGCCAGGCACCAGCCGGGCATTCTCGACGCGGCTGGCAGCCTGGGCATGCTCAGCGACTGGATCGTCTACCGGCTGTCGGGAGTCCAGGTCACCGAGCCGTCCTGCGGCTCGAGCTCGGGCATGTTCACGCTCGCGCAGCGAGGCTGGTCGCCGTCCATCCCGGCGCTGTGCGGACTGTCACCAGACGTGCTGCCTCCTGTCGTCGACCCCGGCACCGTGGTTGGCCAGGTGACCGCCGCGGCGGCCGACCAGACCGGGCTGCGCGTGGGCACGCCCGTGGTGGCCGGCGGTGCCGACACCCAGCTCGGGCTGCTCGGCGCCGGTGCGCAACGTGGTGAGTACACCGTCGTGGCCGGCACCTTCTGGCAGAACACCGTCCTGCTGCCCGAGCCGCTCATCGACCCCCAGATGCGGCTGCGCACGCTGTGCCATGTCACCCCCGGTGAGTGGATGCTGGAAGGGATCGGCTTCTACTGCGGCATGAGCATGAGGTGGTTCCGGGACGCGTTCTGTGACGCGGAGGTCGCACTCGCCCGCAGCCGGGGCATCGACCCGTACGTGGTCATGGAGGAGGCGGCCGCCCGGATCCCGCCCGGGTCCGGCGGAGTCGTGGCGATCATGTCCAACCTGATGAACGCCCGCCGCTGGGTACACGCCAGCCCGGCATTCGCCGGTTTCGGCCTCGGCGACCCGGCGGCCAGCGGCCGCGGAGCGTGCGTGCGGGCCATCGAGGAGGCAGCCGCCTATGTGGCCCGGGGGCACCGGGACATCATCAGCGAGCTGACCGGCCTGCGGTTCGGCGAACTCGTGTTCACCGGCGGCGCGGCCAAGGGGCGGCTCTGGCCGCAGATCATGGCGGACGTGCTCGCCGTGCCGGTGCACGTCCCCGTCGTCACCGAGAGCAGCGCGCTCGGGGCGGCGCTGTGCGCGGGTGCCGGCGCGGGGATCTACCCCGACCTGGCGGACCTGCGGCCGCGCCTGCGCCGGCGGGGCGCCACCTTCGAGCCCGATCCCGCGGCCGTGGCCACCTACGACGAGCGGTACACGGCATGGCGCGATACCTACCAGCGCATGCTCGACATCTCCGAAGCCGGCCTGCTCAACCCGCTCTGGCGGGCGGCTGGCTCGTAACGACCACCCATCGCCGATTACCCAGCCGACGACGACCCCCGGGAGAGACAACCATGGCGGATACCGACGACGCCACCAGCGGCGCCCGCTTTCAGCCGTCCGTGCCCGCGCAGGCCACCGCCTTCGGCCTCAAGGGCTGCGGCAGCCTCGACTGGGGGATGCAGAGCAGGCTGGCACGCATCTTCCGGCCGTCCACCGGCCGGACCGTGATGCTCGCCATCGACCACGGGTACTTCCAGGGACCCACCACCGGCCTGGAGCGGGTAGACCTGTCGATCCTCCCGCTGCTGCCGTACGCGGACGCGCTGATGACCACGCGGGGGATGGTCCGCTCGACTGTCCCGCCCGCATCCCGCACGCCCATCGTGCTGCGGGCAAGCGGCGGCCCGAGTGTGCTGAAGGAACTGTCCGACGAGCGGATCGCGGTCGGCATGGAGGACGCCGCCCGTATCAACGCCTGCGCCGTCGCCGTCCAGGTCTTCATCGGCGGCGAGTTCGAGACCAGGTCGGTGGCCAACATGACCCGGCTCGTCGACGAGGGCCAGCGCTACGGGATCCCTGTGCTCGCCGTCACCGCGGTCGGCAAGGAACTGACCAGGGATGCCCGCTACCTGCGGCTCGCCACCCGGATCTGCGCCGAACTCGGCGCGCACGTGGTCAAGACGTACTACTGCGCAGAGGACTTCGACACGGTCACGGCCGGGTGCCCGGTACCGCTGGTGATGGCCGGCGGGAAGAAGCTGCCGGAGCTTGAGGCCCTGACCATGGCGTACCACGCCATCGAGGGCGGCGCGGCCGGTGTCGACATGGGCCGCAACATTTTCCAGAGCGACCACCCGGAAGCGATGATCCGCGCCATCGGGGCCGTCGTGCACGAGTCGATGAAACCGCACGAAGCGTACGAGGAGTTCGTGCGCCCGCAAGCACAGCCGCAGCAACGAGCCGGTTGAGGGCATGGGAGGGCACAGATATGACGCAATCATCAGGCGGCGGGCCCGATAGCACGGGAACGGCCGTATCCGCACCGCCGGGGAACCAGCTCAAGGCTGGCGTGATCTCGCTTCCCGGCGTGCTCATGCAGAGTGTCACTACCATCGCACCCGCGATCGCCGGGCTGTTCACCGTCCCGTTCATCGTGCTGAACGCCGGGGTCGGTGCGCCGCTGGCCTACCTGGGCGCGTTCGTCATCGCCCTGCTGCTGGGTTACGTGCTGGCACAGTTCAGCCGCCATATGTCCTCCACGGGCAGCTACTACACCTTCGTCTCACGGTCGCTGGGCGGGCGCCCCGGCTTCCTGGTGGCCTGGGTCTACCTGCTCTTCTACCCGGTGGTCATCGCCCAGGTGGGCTCGTTCATGGGCTCCACCCTGCAGTCCACGCTCAAGGCGGAGTACGGGATCACGTTCGAGTGGTGGTGGTTCATGGTGTTCCTCATCGCGCTGGTGGCCTACACGGCCTGGCGCGGGGTGGAGCTGTCGGTGAACCTGATCATCGTGCTGGGTGTCATCGAGGGCGTCATCGTCCTCGCGCTGGGCCTGTGGGGCCTGGCCAGCCCCGGCCCGGGCGGCATCAACCTGCAATGGCTGACCGCCGCCGGGCACACGTCGAACCTGCACGGCCTGTTCCTGGGCGTCGTCTTCGCCATCTTCGCCATCACCGGCTGGGACGCCGCGGCCCCGCTGGCCGAGGAAAGCCGTGACCCCAAGCGCAACATCCCGCGTGCGGTGCTCGGGTCCATCATCATCCTGGGCGTCTTCCTCGTGGTGGTGTCCTGGGGACAGATCACCGGGTGGGGTACCAGCCGGCTGGGCTCGTTCGCGAGTTCCTCCGAGCTGCCCGCCTTCGTGCTCGGCAAGAAGTACTGGGGCGATGGCTGGCTGATCGTGCTCTTCGCACTGTTCAACTCGGCCATCGCCGTCTCGATCGCCTGCACCAACGCGTCGGTGCGGTTCCTGTACGGCATGTCGCGGGCCAAGGCCCTGCCGTCGTCGCTGACGAAGATCCACGGCCGGTTCAAGACCCCGACGAACGCCATCCTCGTGCAGACCGGCATCAACATCGCGCTGGGGCTGGTGCTGCCGCTCGTCATCGGCGTCGCGAACGTCTACAACGTCACCGGCACCTGGTTCACCTTCGCGCTGGCCTTCGTCTACATCATGGCCAACATCGGCCTGTTCGTTTATTACCGGCGGGAACACGGTGACGAGTTCAGCTGGGGCAAGCACCTCATCGTCCCGGCCATCGGGTCCGTCGCGCTCGCCGTCGTCGTGTACTACTCGGTTGTCCCGCTGCCGCCCTGGCCGGTTTCGCTGGCGCCGTTCATCGTGGTCGGCTGGCTGGTGATCGGCGGCATCGTCGTGGCCGCGCTGTACCGCGGGAGCCGGGCCGGCAACCTCGCGCTCGCCGGTGCCGCGATGGGCGAGAGCATGGAGGAGGCCATCGTGGAGCGGTACTCCCTGACCGAGCCGGTGCCCCCGCCCGACGCGGTGCGCTGAGCCGGCGCTGGCCGGCAGGCGCGTCCCCCGCGGCCCGGACCGAGGCCGCGGGGTGCGCGCAGGACCAGCACGACCGCCAGCGTGCAGGCCGCCGTGAGCGAGCCGGCGGCGTAGGCGATGACGACCCGGGTGATGACGTCGCCCGGTGTGATGGTGACCAGGGCGAGCACCAGCACGCCCGCC
>DATLTS010000024.1 GCA_035533475.1 Mycobacteriales bacterium
TCGCAGGAACTGGTCCGTGGTGGGAGAGGCTGGCTGACCTGCCGGTCGGCTGAAGCAGCCGGCAATAAACGGGCCACACCCGCGCGGTCGGCCGCTGGGCGCTCAAGCCGGCAGACCGTCGAGCCGGACCCGAGGCCGGCGTTACCGGAAAACTTGTGGACGGTCTTCAGAGGCCTCGGAAAAGGGTGAGAACCGCGAACAGCGCGTGGTCGAAAATAACCGGCGACCCGCGAGTTAACGGCTGCATCGAGGGTGTTCTACTTCTCCAAGCATCGGCCGCCCCCAGAAGCCGCCGCCGCCACCGCGTAGCTCCATCGCTCCGTACCCGAGCTTGGTCACCACGACACCGGTGCGGCCGAGGGTCGCCGTCGGCAGAATGCTCATTTCTGCGACTCCTTGTTCGATTCTCGTAAGGCTCGTTGCTGCGCGTACCACGCGGTGATGGGCAAGTCGTCTTGCGGCCCGCGGTTGCGCTTCAACTCGCCGAAGTTGCCGTAGCGGACCAGCCACGAGGTGTGACGCCAGAGCTCCACGGCGTCCTCGTCGCTGGGCATCCGGGACACGACCGGACCGAAGATGGCCGGGCCGTCGTCGCCGTCGAGAACGATGGTCGGAACGCCGAGGCGGCCCACCTTCGTTTGGATGCGCTGGGTCTCCCCGACCACCCGGGCCCAGGTCTTCGGGTCGGCGAGCGCCCGACTGCGCAGGCTTGGGTGAAGGCCCGCCTCGGTGAGCGATTCCCGGATGGCTGCGTCCAAGTCCTCCGGCGGCGCGGGCTGGAGGAAGGTGCGTCGGCCCAGCGCCTGGTAGAAGCCGCCGATCTCCTTGGTGCCGTGGGCGTCGCCGATGGCGATCGCCACGCGCAGGGCCGGGCTTCCCGTCGGCTCGAGCTCGAACGGGTCCAAGCCTTCCTCGAGGTTCGCGACCTCCAGGGAGAACACGCCCCAATCGAGATCGATCTCGCCCAGCTCCGCCAGGCGCACCGCCCACCGGGACGTCTGGTAGCACCACGGGCAGCGCGGGTCGAAGTGGAATGTGACACGGTCCACGGCAGTCACCCTACCCGCGCACGCCGTCGGGCCAAATCATGCGAACTTGCCCGGGCATCTCGAGTTGATGAGTTGTGAACTGAGTTGGTCGTCGGGGGTGATCTTGTCGGTGCGGCCGCATTGACGGGCAGTCCGGGACCTGTAACGGCATTCATGAAGGAGCGGGGCGGGTCAAGGCTTGATACCAAGAGTCTTTCCGGCTGGGGCGGCCGCTTTTTGGGCAGCGTCGAGCAAGGGGGCCGGGTCAACGCCCGGAGCCCGGAGCCCGGGCGCCCCGGCACCATCTCCCTACGTCGTGGTCGCCGGCAGCAAGCCGCACCTCGATCACGTCCAATTCCAGGAGTACCTGAGACGACACCCCGAGCTCGCCCGCGGGTACGCCGAGCTCAAGCAGACACTTGCGGCCGAATACGGCGACGACCCGCTCGGCACACCGACCCAAGGACGACTTCATCGCCGCGGCGCTCGCGACGGCACGACAGGCGACCGCCCCATAGGGAACCTGCGAACTTCGACCGGGAAGGGCCGCTCCTGCCCTGCGCGTCCGTGATTACCGGACGCTCGCCCATCAACTACGGGGCACACGTCCCGGACTCGGGCCTGCTCAAGCCAGGTCAGGCCAGTGCCATGATCAAGTTCCCCGCTCAGCGAGAGAGTTCACGGAAACGAGACGGAAATGGATCTTGGAAGCAGTCAGGCCCTAGATCGTTGATCTAGGGCCTGACCTGCGCTTCCATCAGTAGCGGGGGCAGGATTTGAACCCGCTACCTCTGGGTTATGAGCCCAGCGGTTGCACTTGCACTACGGTCCCACCGACAGGGTAGACGATTCATCTACTGCGAGGTAGACTGTTCGTGTGAGCACGACAGTACGGGTGAGCGAAGAGACCCGGCGCCGGGTCGCCGCCCTGGCCGAGGCCAGTGGTCGCCAAATGCAGCAGGTGCTGGACGAGGCGGTCACCTCCTACGAGCGCGAGTTGTTCTGGCGCGAGCTCGCCAACTCCTACGACGCGCTGGCTGACGACCCGCGCGGCTGGGAAGAGCTGCAGGCCGAGCGGGACGCAGAGGCCCCGACCGTGCGTGACGGCATCACTGCGGACGATCCGCCCACCCTGGCGTGACCTTCCCGAGCGTCCGGGCCGACCCTCCGTACCGCGGGGAGCTCTGGCTGGTCGACTTCGGGGAACCGGTCGGCCATGAACAGGGCTATCGGCGACCCGCGCTGGTCATCTCCGCCGACCGGCTCAACACCAGCCGGGCCGGGCTCGTGATCGTCGTCCCACTCACCCGCACCAGGCGTGGCCTTCCCTCGCACATCGAGCTCACTCCGGCGGCTACCGGCCTCGCCGAGACCAGCTACGCCAAGACCGAGGACATCAAGTCGATCTCTACCCACCGACTCACCCGCCGGCTGGGTCGAACCGACCCCGTCACCCTGCGCCAAGTAACCCGCGCGCTCGACTGGTTGCTCGAGATCACCTGAGGACAGAACTCGACAAGCGACGTGCAGAACCGGTCCCGGGCGCTCGAGCCGCCGGCTCACCTCCGGCGACCTGGTGCCGACCTGGTGCCGTGCTGTCGGGAAGCCAGCGTGACGCGGCGGTACCCGTTGTGACGAAAGCCCTTGATTTGCAGGGAAACCGGCACTGCGCGTTACTCCGTGGGGCGGCTCGGTACGTCCTCGGGTCGGCTTTTTAACCCACAGGGACGCATTCGGGACGGGTGCTTGGGCCGGGAAGGGGTCAAACGGGATGCCGAGGAGGGCCCGTGTCGACGAAACCCTCGGATTTCGACCGCGACCCCGGCGGAAAGGAGCCAGCCGCGCTGCTAGCCCATGCCCTGGTCGGCGCCACCCCGGTGGCCTCACTGAGCGACCTCGACCGGTTCGCGGCCGACATCTGGGAGTCCGCAGCGAAACTCGAGACCTTCCTGGCCGACGTCAGGGCCGCCCGAGCCGCTGAGCTGGCCTGACCCGTCGTGCCGGCCGTCGTCATCGACACCGACGTGGCGTCGCGCCTGCACCGACGGACCCTGCCCGCCGAAACCGGCGAGTTGCTCAAGTGGGCGGAGGTCCGTTCCTGGGGCTCCCCTCGTCGGGGCCGGCTGGATGCCTGGCTTAGCGCCGTGCCGACCCTGCCCTACCACCGGGGTGTGGCGGCGAGTTGGGCACGGCTGGTTGCGGCAGCGGAGCGGCGCGGCCGACCGCGTCCGGTCAACGACACCTGGATCGCCGCGTGCTGCGTCGCCTACGAGGTGCCGCGAACGGCGGCCGAGGAACGCGCCGAGCAGGTGTTGGCCGAGCACGGGTCGGTCACGATCGTGCCGGCGGGTTTTTTCGATGCGTTGCTCGCGGCGTTAGATGATCCGGCACGAGCGAACCCGACGCTGGCTCGAGGGGCGGCCAAGGCCCACGAGTCGGTGACCCGTCGGCGCTGAGTCGGCGCGCTTTCACGCCAGCGCCCGGTCTGCCAATCACGACGTCGAAGGGTTCGACTCGGGTCAGCCGGCGCTGGATGGGTGGCTGCGCGAGCACGCGGTCACGGTGCAGCGCAGGCGCACCGCCCGCACGTTTGGCTGGCTCGACGGTGCCCGGGTGGTCGGCTACTACAGCATCACCGCTCACGTGTTGGACAGGGCCGAGCTGCCGGCGCGCATCGGTCGCGGCCGCCCGGAGCGGATTCCGGCCGTGCTACTGGCCCGGTTGGCGCTCGACCGGGGACTGCACGGCTCCGGGTGGGGCAGCGCCCTGCTGGCTGAGGCACTGGGGCGCATCGTGGTCGCCACCGACATCGTGGCCGCGCGATTCGTCGTAGTGGAAGGTGAGCGACATCGCGGCTGCGCTCGAACTCGACCCCGCCGTGGCCCCTCGACCCTGATCGACCCGGGGAGCAGGTTGCGCGGAACGTGCAGATAGGAATGTCGGGCGAATACGCCACTCGATCGTGAGGGCGTCCGCTCGGTCCGGGGCTCCGTGTCGCCTTACGGCTGCTCGACGGACCACGTCCGCGAATCGGACGCCTCGTTCTTGATCTCAATCTTGATCATCTCTCGATTGTTACCCCATGCGAGATGTGCCGCTCGACCTCGTAGCTAGTTCAGCGGGCTGCTCGACGGGCGGATCGCAACGACGGGGATCGGCCGGGCGGTTTTCTTCTGGTAGGCCTCGTAGCGATGGTGGTTGTTGCTGTTGACGGATTCCCATAACCGCGCGTATTCGGTATCGCCGCGTTCGACGACTCGTGCCGTCGCGGGCATCGACCGCCGGCCGATCTGGATTTCGACGTCGGGATGCGCGCGCAGGTTCGCGAGCCAACTCGGCGGCCGGTCCTCGCCACCGTTCGACGGGACAACCAGATAGCTGTCACCGTCCCGCGCGTACACCAGCGCGTTGGTTCGCGTGAGGCCCGTCTTGCGCCCGGTGGTACGCAACAGCAGCGACGGGACACCGATCAAGCGATGCCCGATCGCACCGCCGGTTCCCTCGTAGATGCGCTGATGGACCCGGAGGCCGATCGATTGCAGCGTGTCAGTGGCGGACATTGTTGGATCATAACGATCTAACCGGGGCACAAGTCCCGGGCTGTGTATGACGTGCCCACCACGCGCCGTAAGCGCGGCGTCGGCTCCTTCAGGCTCGCCACCGCTACTGAGCTCTTGCACGGCCGGTCCCACCCGCGCTTCCCACTACTCGAAGAGCCGCCGCCCCAGCTGTTCGCGTAGCCAGTCGACGCGCGTCCCCGCCGGGGAGCTGACCGCGGGGCGCGGCCGCGAATTGACCCAGCGGTGCGATAGGAAACGGCCGATAGGAAACGGCATTGTCGCGGGCGAGACGGAGGTCGGCATGGGCAAGCGGGGACGGCGGCGGGCCCGGGAACAACAGGGTCGCCCGGGAGCCGGCCGGCCGGACCCCCAGCCGCACCGCGTAGAACGGCTGGTCGCGCAGGCCGCCACGGCCTTCCGCCACCGCGACGAGGCCGCCTACACCCGGTGGGTCGATGCCCTGCTGGCCTGCTGGCCGGCCGGAGCGGGCGCCGCGGATCCGGTGCCCGGGATTCTGCTGGCCCGGCTGCGGGGCGCGGTGGCCGCGGCGTGGCCGCGCGGATGGCAGCCGGTCGACCTGCACGGGGCGGTCCGGCGTGAGCTTGGCCCCCAGCACGCGGGCCTCGCGGCGGCGGTGATCACGTCGGAGGCGTGCGGCTACCGCGGGCACCCGTACGCCGACCAGCGATGGCTGGTGCAGCTCGACGCCCTGCCGGTCACCGGACGGGACCGGGACGGCGATCTGCGGCTCGAGACCTGGGTCAGGGCCGCCGGGCTCGACCGGGCGGCCGCGCTGCGGTGCGCGCTGGAGGCGCTGTCGTTCCTCTGGCACGTGCCCACGTTGCCCCGGTTGTGTGCGCCACCGGGCGAATGGTCTCGACCCGGCCGGCCGGGGGGCGCGAGCCCAGCCCGGGACACGGGCGAAGCGCGGGTCCTCGACCGGATCCGGGCCCTGCTGTCCAAGGCCGAGTCCACCGCTTTCCCCGCCGAGGCCGAGGCGTTCACCGCCAAGGCGCAGGAGATGATGAGCCGACACGCGATCGACCATGCCCTGCTTGCCGCGGACGCCGCGATCGAGGAGCCGGAGGGCCGGCGGATCCCGATCGACGATCCCTACGCAATGGCCAAGGCGGCGCTCCTCGCCGTGGTCGCCGGCGCGTCACGGTGCCGAACGGTCTGGAGCGGCGGGCTCGGCTTCTGCACCGTGTTCGGGTTCCGCACCGACCTCGACGGTGTCGAGATGCTCTACACCTCGCTACTCGTTCAGGGCACCTCGATGCTGCTCGCCGCCGGTCGCGCCGGACCCCGCCAGCGCAGCCGCTCCTACCGCCAGTCGTTCCTGTCCGGCTTCGCGACCCGGATCGGGCAGCGGCTCGAGCAGGCCGCCGAGTCGGCCATCGGCGAGGCCGCGGCGGAGCACGGCGACCGACTGCTACCCGTCCTTGCCGGCCGAACCCGGGCCGTCGACGACGCGTGCGAGCGGGCCTTCGCCGAGGTGCAGCGGCGCCCGCTCTCGATCGGGAACGGCGCCGGCTGGGTCGCCGGAACGGTCGCGGCCGACCTGGCTACCCTCGGCGGCGGCCGGCCGGTCGAAGCGGCCAGTTCGGCGTAGCCCGGCACGACCCGGGGCCCCGGCGTGCGTCCGCGGAGCCACCGACCCCGCCCCGCTGCCCGGCCGGGGCGTTCGTCGCGGAGGTCCGCGCCGATGGTGCCCGGGCGCTCGGCTACGGGGGCCGGCCCTACCGCTGGCGGGCCAGCGAACCCGGCGCCGGGGCGCGCTGCGGGGGGACCGGGGTGCCGGCCGCGGGGCCGGGGCCTCCGGCGGCGTGGCGGGCCCGGCGGGCGCGCCAGAGCACCGTCAGCAGCAGGGCGAGGAGCAAGAGCAGCAGCCCGACCGCGATCGGGACGAGGTCGCGCTTGTTGCGGGCGAACGGGATCGCGCGGGCCGGCACCGGGCGGGCGGTGGTGCCCGGTGTCGTCGGGAAGGTGATCGTGCCCTGGGCCCGCTCGGCGGTCAGCCCGCTGCGCACGGTCGCGGTCGCGAGCCACGGCCCGTCCGGCAGCGTCGCGGACAGGTTGACCGTGGCCGGTTCGGTCTGGCCGGGGGCCAGGGTGGTGCCGGCGACTAGCGGGAACGGGCCAGCGGACAGCCCGCCGGGGCCGTGGCTGAGCGAGAGCGAGCCGGCCAGGTCGATCGCCCGGCCGCCGGTGTTGCGGACGAGCACCGAGACGAACGGGGTGCCGTCGGTGTGCTGGCCGGCGGTCAGGCTGGTCACCGTGAACGCGGCCGCCGGCGCGCCGCCGGAGCCGGCCACGTCGAGGTACACCCGGATCGCGGCCCGGCTCTCGATCAGCACCCCCGCGCCCGGTACGGGTCCCGCGGTCGGCGGCAGGTCGGCGACGATCGCCGCGTAGCGCTCGCCGGCCCGGGTCCCGGCCGGGACCCGGAACGTCGCGGTCACCGTCGCCGCGGCGCCGTTCGGCAGGTCCACCGCGGCCGGGCTCACCGTCATCCAGGAGGTCAGCCGGTTCGCGCCGCCGCGCGGCCCAACGGAGAACGCGCCGTCGGCGATCGTCGCCGGGGCGGCGTAGAGCAGGATGTGCGCACGCGCCCCGGTGTCGTTGGTGACCAGCACGTGCCGGGCGAACACCGCCCCGGGGTTCACGCTGTCGATGACGTAGCTGTGCGCCCGCGGGTCGTTCACCAGGTTCGCCGGCGCGTCGAGCAGCCGGACCCCGAGCCCGCCGCCGGTCGCGGTCGCCAGCGCCGTGGCCGGGACGGCGAGCGCAGCGGCGGCAGCCAGCCCGGCGACGAGCCGGCGGATGTGCGGGCTTGCGGTCATCACTCCCCCTCCGACGCGCCGGCGCGCACCCGTGACGTTAGCCCCGGATGCGCGCTGCGACGTGGAGTTGCGGTCAAGACGCGGATCAGCTCACCGTCTGCGTGAGCGTCGTCGAGTAGTTGTCGGCGTAGGCGTTCGACGGGACGATGAAGGTCACGGTGCCGGAGTAGTCGTAGCTGCCGCCGCCGGCACCGAGCAGCGCCGTCTCGAGGGTGGTGGTGGAGGTGGGGTAGACCGGGCCACCCGCACCGACGGTGACCCCGGACAGCAGGGAGGTGCCGACCGCGGTCGGCGCGGTCATGACCACGCTGAGCGGCGGCAGCGCCGGCAGCGCCGGGTCGAGCACGATCGAGTGGGTGTCACCGGTGGCGGTGGCGAGCAGGTCCGTGGTCGTGCTGCCGACCACGGTCCAGCCGAGCAGGGTGCCCCGGTCGTCGGTCACCGTCGAAGTGGGGATCGACGCGGTCAGGACCGTGCCGAACGCGGCCGAGCCGGACAGCGCCACCGGGCCGGCGGGGACCGTGATCGACAGCGAGCCGCCGGTGAGGGCGACGGTGAGCGTCGTCCCGCCGGAGGCGGCGCTCGCCGGTGCCACCCCGAGCAGCGACGTCGCGAGCATGCCGGCGATCCCGGCACCAAAGACCAAAGACTTGCGCATGACCGTCCCCTCCAGCTCAGCTTTCTTCCTAGAGAAGGGATCGTGCGGATGCGCCCCCGGGTGGATAGCTAGTTATAGGGATTCTCCGGTTCCGCCGAACGGCGCAGCACCACCCGTCAACCGCCCGGGAGCAGCACCGTTCAACGGCTTACGAGGTGACGGTGACCTCGACTTCGACGACCGACCCGAGCGTGGCCTCGACCTTCTCCTCCCCGGTCGCGCCGGGGGCGAGCACCCTGATCGTCCACGAGCCGGGCCGGGCGAAGAACCGGAACACCCCGGTCGCCGAGGCGACCACCTCGGCGGTGAACTCGCCGCTCGAGTCGAGCAGCCGGACGAACGCCCCGCCGACCGGGACGCCGTCGCGGCGCACGGTGCCCTGGATCACGCTCTCCTTCGCGACGTCGATCCCCGGCGGCAACTCGGTCTGCTGGCCCGGTGCACCGCACATGCTCAGACGTCCTTTTCGATCGGGACGCCCACCAGCGAGCCGTACTCGGTCCAGGATCCGTCGTAGTTCTTGACGTTCGGCAGGTCGAGCAGCTCGTGCAGGACGAACCAGGTGTGCGCGCTGCGCTCCCCGATCCGGCAGTAGGCGATGGTGTCCTTGCCGAGGTCGACGCCCGCCCCGGTGTAGAGGTCGCGGAGCTCCGCGTCGTCGCGGAACGTGCCGTCGTCGTTGGCCGCCTTGCTCCACGGGATGTTCTTCGCGGTCGGGATGTGCCCGCCGCGCTGCGACTGCTCCTGGGGCAGGTGCGCCGGCGCGAGCAGCTTGCCGGAGAACTCGTCGGGGGAACGGACGTCGACCAGGTTCAGGCTGCCGATCGCCTCCAGCACGTCGTCGCGGAAGGCCCGGATCGAGGCGTCCTGCGGCTCCGCCTGGTATGTAGTCGCCGGGCGCCCCGCGGTCTCGTCGGTGAGCTCCCGGGAGTCGAGCTCCCAGCGCTTGCGGCCGCCGTCGAGCAGCTTCGTGCTCCGGTGCCCGTAGAGCTTGAAGTACCAGTAGGCGTAGGCCGCGAACCAGTTGTTGTTGCCGCCGTAGAGCACGACCGTGTCGTCGTTGCCGATCCCGCGGCTCGACAGCAGCTTCTCGAACGCCGCCTGGTCGACGAAGTCGCGCTTCACCTGGTCCTGAAGGTCCTTCTGCCAGTCGATCTTCACCGCCCCCCGGATGTGGCCCTTGTCGTAGGCGGACACGTCCTCGTCGACCTCGACGAGCACTACTTTCGGGTCGTCGAGATGGGTCTCGACCCATTCGGCGTCGACTAACACGTCGCTGCGGCTCATGCCGGAACTCCCTTGCTGGTGGTTGGGATGAAGCGTCGGGTGGTGGGGCGGTGCAACGCCCGGGTGAGGAGCAGGTGCACCTCGCAGCCCAGGCAGAAGGCGAAGGCGGCGTTGAGGAAAGCGGCCGCGAGCGCCGCCGCGGTCGCGACGATGCCGAGCGCGGTCAGCCCGGTGAGGTAGCCGACAGCCGCAACGGCTGCGAAGCCGAAGCCGACGAGCTGGGCGAACCGGGGCGGGGCCTCCGCCTCCAGCTCGTGCGGGGGGCCGAGGCGGGGGCGGATCAGCGCCCGGTAGAGCAGCCCGTAGGGGGCGTAGCGCAGCCCGGCGAACGCGCCGATCGCGAACACCGCCGCCTGGGCGGCGAGCAGCGGGCCGCTACCGGTGACCAGGCCGGCGGCCAGGACGACGCTGGTGATCGCCGCCCCGATCCGGGGGCCGCGCGGGTCGATATAGGTCGGGGACATGGTGCTCCTGACGGGGCGTTTCGGATGTGGCGCCGCGGCGAACTCGCGCCGGCGGACGCCCGGGCGTCAGGAAGGGCGACAGAGGCAGGTGGCCACGCGACACAGGTCGACCGCGCGCCGTTTCACCAGCCTCGTCGTGGAATACACGAGACCCATAATAGGTAAATGTCGGGCCGCCGGCAAACGCAGGCTGCCCGGCCGCGCAAGGGGCCGACCGACTCGGCGCGGGGCGCCGCCCGGCTGGTCGCCGACGCCATCCTCACCGCGATCACCGCTGGATGCGAGCGGGCTGCGGGTGCCACGGGGCCGGTTCGGCGTTCTATGGAACGGCGCTGAGCGCCGTGGGTGGAACAGCCGGGCAGACCGGAGGCTCACAACGCCGTGATCGCTCACAGCACCGGAAGCCGAACCTATCCCCGCCTACTCAACGGTCAAGTCGGCCTGGGGCGCGGTGTCGGGGTTGCTCCCGGTCCGTTTCCCCAGGCCGCTCGCCGAACCCGGCGTGCGTGTCTCCACGCACCGGGCTCTCCACGGGTATTGTCGTTATGCGGGAGTCAGTGCCCACGGCGATGGGATGTTGTTGGCCCTCCAGCGATAGCGGGTCACGGGGACCGCTTCGAGGTTGAACAACGTGATCCCATCGGCGGACAGCGGTTTCCACGTCCCTTGCGGGGTGGTGAACCGGCGTCGGAAGTCTTTCCATCCCCAGCGGTGCAAGGTCCGCAGCCAGCGTGCCACCCGCCACCAGGCGAAGTGGGCCAGCCGACCGAAGGTGTGCTTGCACACGGCGTGCCGGAAATAGTTGGACCAGCCGCGCATGACCTGGCGCAGCCTGGTCAGCACGGACCCTGGGTCTTGCTGTGACGTCCTGTTCGTCAGGGCACGGATCTTCGCCTTCAACGACCGGATAGGCCGGTCGGCGATGAAGGTGTAGACGTGCCAGGTGTTCGTGCCGGGTTTGCGGCGCCGCTGGATGCGGAACCCCAAGAACTCGAACCCCTCGGCCAGGTTCACCACACGGGTTTTCTCCTCCGAAAAGGACAAACCCATGGTGGCGAGCACGGCCGCGATCTCTTCGCGCAGGCCATGAACGTCGTCTTCGGTGCCGTGCACGAGCACGGCGAAATCGTCTGCGTACCTTACGATCCGCCAGTTCGGCAGGCCCTTGGAGCGACGTCCTGCACGTCGTGAGCTGGTGGACATCTCACCGCCTGGTCGCCACGGCCGGTGAACGTGCTCATCGAGCACACTCAGGGCGATGTTAGCCATCAACGGGGAAAGAATCCCACCCTATGAACAGCGCTGGGTTATGCGTAGCGCCGGGCTGTTGCCGCTGGTGAGGGCGGTGGTGGCGACCGGACGCTGCGCATAACCCAGGCGCGGTCAGAGGTTGGCGAGCCAGCTGAGCAGCTCGGGGTCTTGGTTCCAT